>CAYWLE010000093.1:0-7193 GCA_964458825.1 uncultured Oscillospiraceae bacterium
CCTTTGCCTTCTTGGCAACCAGAGGCGCCTCGATGGACATCAGGGTGACCGTCGGGTTCAGTTCCTGCTTCTTGACGATCTTGTACATAGTTTCCCCTCTTCTCTGTCTGGTGTTGAATGTGAATCTGCCAAGCGGCGCAAAAGCGCCCATAAACTCAATTCATATCATAGCACAGAGCGTGTCAAATTGCAAGAATGAAACGCCCGGCATGCAGCCCTGCTGCAAAAAAAAAAAAACGGCGGGGTGTTGCCTTGCCGCATGCCGAGGGACTATAATGGATGCAGATGCAAGGCTTGCCATAGGATAAACCTGCGGCTAAGTATAAAACCGGCGCTTCGGCGCGGAAGGAGGTTAAGCCATGGCAAAGCGATTTGATGAACTGGCGGTGGGGCTTCAGGTGATCGATCTGCTCATCATGGGCGCGGACGAGGGCATGCTTGCCAGAGAAACCAGCTATGCCGACAGCATACAGCTGCTCATGGGCGGCGACGCGCTCAACCAAGCCGTCGTCCTGTCCATGCTGGGCGGAAAAACGGCGCTGATGGGTGCGGTGGGCAATGATCGGCTGGGCGATGTGCTCATCAGCCAGCTTGCCGGCTACCCAATCGAGCTGTTCGAGCGCAGGCTCGACTGCAAAACCACCGTGTCCGTGGTGCTGTGCAGGGAGGATGGCCAGCGCAGCTTCGTGGTTCAGAGGGGACACAACCAGATATTCAGCTACAGCCATATCGACGAGCAGGCTGTGCGCGATGCGAGGATCCTGTCCGTGGGCAGCTGCATGGCGCTTCCCGCCCTTGACGGCGCGGATACCACGCGGCTGCTCGATCTGGCACGCTCCGCTGGAACCATATCCGCCATGGATATCAAGATCAACGGCAGCGGCTATGACATGCCATCCATATTGGAATCCTTCCGCCATGTGGATTATCTTCTGCCCAGCGAGGCGGATGTGAAGACCCTCACCGGCGCGGGGGACGATCCTGCCCGCATGGCGGAGGCACTGCACGATATGGGCGTGAAAAACGTGGTTATCAAGCTTGGCGAGCGCGGCTGCTATCTCTCTGCCGACGGCGTGGAAATGGCCGTGCCCGCCTGCCCTGCCCGCAGCGTGGATACCACCGGGGCGGGGGACGCCTTTGTAGGCGCCTTCCTGCACGGGCTTGGACGGGGCTGGGATGCGGAAACCTGCGCCCGATTTGCCAATGCGGCGGGAGCCATCACGGTGGAGTTTACCGGCGCCTGCGGCGCGATACGCTCCGAGGCGCAGGTGCTTGCGCGCATGCGGCAGGCTTGATGGACGCGCCGAAGATATTGGCAATGCTTGGAGAGCTATACTTCCGCCGCAATTGTAGAATTTTTAACATACAGCTATTGCTATTTCCATACGGCTGGTATATAATGTTGGCAACCAGAGTAGGGTTTTCTTCGTTAAGTGCCGCCAAAATGGGGAGTTGTCTGGCGGACGAAGGCGCAAGCCGCGGTTGAAGACCCGCACCCGCTGAACCACATAATGGAGATAATCTTTCAACCTCCTTATGCAGCATGTGTAAATGCTCTGAAAGGAGGTTTTTTCTATGTCCAATACCAGCGCTCCCGTACTTTTCAAGCATCCCTTTTCCCGTGCCTACTGGAAGGAAGCCGCAGGCGAGATGAAGAAGACGAAGATACTGGTCTTCGCCGCGCTGATGATCGCCCTGCGCGTGGTAATGAAGATGGTGAGCATACCCATCGGCGTGGATCTGCGCATCAACACCGCCTTTGTGGTAAACGCCTTTGGCGCGGCGGTGTTCGGGCCGGTGGTTGGCATCCTTGCCGCCGCCATTACCGATACCCTCGGCTGCCTGCTCTTCCCCACGGGCGTGTATTTCTTCCCGTTTATATTCATTGAGATCGCAGGCTCGCTCTGCTATGCGCTGTGCTTCTATCGGGCGAAGATCACCCCTCCCCGCGTGATATTGGCAACCTTCCTGATCAGCTTTGGCGTGAATATCCTGCTCAACACCCCGATCATGATGATCTATTATGATGTGATGATGGGCAAGTATTACGCTCCCTTTGATCTGCTGCGCATCGTGAAGAACTTAGTGGAGATACCGATCAAGTCGGTGATACTGATCGTGCTGCTGCGCACGCTGCTGCCCGCAACCAAGAGGTTTGGCTTTGTGACGGGGGACACCGAGAGCCTGTGCTTCACCAAGAAGAACATCACGATGCTGGCCGTGCTCTTTATCATTGGCGTGGTTGTGGTATTTGGCTATTCCGTGTATACCTACAACACCTCCTCTCTGAGCGCCAGCTACACCGCTTCCCAGCGCACCGAGCGCAATACCTTCATGCAGCAGTTCGTGAAGGAGGATAACCCGGAGCTTGCCGATGCAAACGTAGTGACCATCGTGGAGAGCGCGGTGCCGAAGTTCCTCGATCCCAACGTGACCTACACCGTGGCGGTGTATACCGTGGATGAGGCGGAGCTGGAGGCCAACATAGCGGAGGAACTGGCGAAGGATGCGGAATCCAGCTACGGCATGGATACGCTCAACGGCTATTCCAAATCCAAGGCAAAGAATGATGATGCGCTGGTGAGCGTGGGCTACGCCACCATCGTGCTGGAGAAGAGCACGGACGCGCTGGTTTCCTACAGCGACGATATTCAGTAATAAAAAAGGAATCCCCCTCCGGGCTTTTCTGAAGGCTCGAAGGGGGATTTTGCTTTGATATGGGATGAGGGGAGATCATAGGGCTGCGGGGTGCTTACTTCATGTATTTATCGATCGCCTGACAGAGATCGTCGATCGCCTTCTGGTCGCCCTCCTGCGCGGCGTCGAGGATGCAGTGGCGCAGGTGATCCTGAAGGATGAGCTTGCCGGTGTTGTCTATGGCGCTGCGCACGGCGGCGATCTGGATCAGCACCTCGGAGCAGTCCCTGCCATCCTCCACCATGCGGCGCACCGATTGCAGATGGCCGATGGCGCGGGAGAGGCGGTTGAGCACGGCGCGGGTATGCTCGTGGCTGTGAACGTGGGGATGGCTGTGGTCGTGATTATGTTCGTGTTCAAGTTCATGATCGAACTCGTGGGAGGCAGGCTCGCCTTCGTGGCTGTGGGCAATGCCCAGCGCATGCATGAGGGCGTGCGCCTGCTCGGCGGTGGGGATATCGTGGTCGTGGCTTTCCTGCATGATGCTCGCCTCCGTTATCGTGCTTGGGTGGGTGTGGGAGAGTGGATTGAAATCTATTCTAACCGAAGAAGGAAAAATATGCAAGCCGGTCGGGGGGATTTTCCAGCGCTTTGTTTCGGCAGGGTGGTTTCGGGGTAAGAATAGGCGATGGAAGCTTTGCTGACTTGGCAACTTTGACAAATGGCAAAGCATGCGGTATAATCATATCGGAGAAATGGAACAATGAACTGCGATAAAGGAGATATAATAATGCACGATCATGAATATATGCATGCCCACGGCATAGAGCACAGCCACGACCACGAGCATCATCACGACCATGACCACGAGCACCACCACGACCACTGCCACGAGGGCTGCGGCCACGACTGCGCAGGCTGCGCATCCGCCGATCCCAAGGTGGAGATGATCGCGCTGATGAAGTACATGGTTGGTCACAATGCCGCCCATGCAAACGAGCTGGTTCAGCTGGCTGGCAAGCTGCGTGAAATGGGTGAAACGATGGCTTACGATCAGGTTATGCAGGCGGTATCGGACTTTGAAAAGGGCAATATGCGGCTCTCCACCGTGCTGGCTGCGCTGAACGTGTAAGCGGGAAATACGAGGAGGTTTTACAGATATGTGTCTTTCCACCGTATATAAGAATGAAAAGGCGCCGGAAAACATGGTGCTGAGCAACGTGATGCAGATTCACTGCGAAAATGGCGTGGTCACGCTGATGGACATCATGGGTCGCGAGGCGCAGGTCGAGGGCGAGGTTATGAGCGCCGACCTGACCGGAGGCACGGTCGTGCTGCGCACCAAGGTCAGCTGAGGCAATATCATAACATAGCAATATTGCGACTGCGGTATGTTGGCATGTCGCAATATTGCTATGCTTGGATGGCAAACCACAGGCTATTTTGAATGAAGGAGGAGGTGCTTTGCATGGCGCTCTACGAGGTGGTACGCGAGATTGAAAACAGCTGTGTGCGCAACCAGATGCGGGATGTATTTTTTGATGAGATCGAAACGGACAACCCAGAGGCTGCGGTGCGCATGCTGCTGAAGGATGAAAGTGAGCTTGCCCTGCGCGTGGAGAGCCACGACGAGCGCAGCCTCACCGTGTATGCGGATTGCGCGGGCGTCACGCAGCGCTTTCTTTTCACGAAAATTTGACGAAAAGCTGATTTAATTTGCGGGGGCTGCCCTTGCATCTTAATAAGTTTTGTGCTATTATTGAAAGGTAATGGGCTTAGATAGGCTAGCCAGCATTTTTGCAGGCAGGCTTAGGCGAGCCAGACTACAAAAACCTTCGCAAGCAGCTCATTTTGCCTGCGAAGATTCGGGAGCAGAAGGCATGACACACACCATTGCAGTTGCCGGAAAGGGCGGCGTCGGAAAGACGACCACCTGCGGCATGCTCATCCAGTATCTGGTCGATACGGAAAAGACCCCGGTTCTGGTTGTGGATGCGGATGCCAATTCCAACCTCAACGAGGTGCTGGGCGTGGAGGTAGAGACCACGCTGGGCGACATACGCGAGGAGATGGCACGGGCGGAGCTGATGAAGAATAGCCCCATCCCCGCGGGTATGACCAAGGCGGAATACGCCGAAATGAAGTTTTCCTCCGCGCTGATCGAGGAGGACGATTTCGATATGATCGTCATGGGGCGCACGCAGGGCAAGGGCTGCTACTGCTATGTCAACGGGGTTTTGAAATCCCAGCTGGACAAGTATTACGGCAACTACCGCTACATGGTGATCGACAACGAGGCTGGGCTGGAGCACATCGCCCGCGGCACGCTGCCCAAGGTGGACACGCTCCTGCTCATCAGCGACTGCTCTCGCCGGGGCATCCAGGCCGTCGCCCGCATTGCGGAGATGGTAAACGAGCTGGAGATCAAGCCCGGCACAATGAAACTGATCGTCAACCGGGCGCCCGGCGGAAAGCTGAATGCCGCGGTTCTCGAAGAAATTGAAAAGCACAAACTGGATCTGGTAGGCGTTCTCCCGCAGGATGATACCGTCTTTGAGTATGACTGCGAGGGTAAGCCCAGCGCCAAGGTTCCTCAGAACAACCCAGTGAAGGTTGCGCTCAGTTCAATTATGGCACAGTTGGGACTATAACAAACGGACTTTGACTACAATTAGGGGGATACGATTATGGCTTTTACTCCGAAGAAGCAGGCATACAACGCTTCCATCAATGCCGTGACGCTCGGCGTGGGTGAGAAGAGCATCGTTGTGGGCGGCGAGAACGTACTTCCGTTCTATACCTTTGACGCACCGATCGCCAATAGCCCGAAGATCGCTATCGAGATCTCTGATAAGGGCATGGCTTCCCTTCAGACGCCCGGCATGAAGGCCGCCTTCGAGGGCTGCGTGACCGTGGCCGATATGGCGAAGAAGGCTGAGGAGATCGAGGGCGTTTCCGCAGTTTGCCTGCATTTTGAGAGCGCTGATCCTAACGGCGATAACATGTCCGTTGAGGAGTGCGTAGAGATCGCCAAGGCTGCCGGCGACGCCACCGCCCTGCCGATCATCGTTATGGGCTGCAAGAACGTGGAAAAGGACGCGGAGATCTTCTCCAAGGTTTCCGAGGCGCTTCAGGGCAAGAACATCGTGGTTCTGTCCGCACGTGAAGAAAACTACAAGACCGTCGGCGCTTCCGCAGCCATGGCCTACAACCAGAAGGTTGGCGCGGAATCCGCAGTGGACATCAACCTGGCCAAGCAGCTCAACGTGCTTCTGGGTCAGCTGGGCGTGCCTGCACAGAACGTGGTTATGAACCTCGGTTCCTCCTGCGCTGGCTACGGCTATGAATATCTCTCCTCTACCCTTGACCGAGTCAAGGCGGCTGCTCTGGCGCAGAACGACGCTCAGCTGCAGATGCCCATCGTGACTCCCATCTCCACCGAGACTTGGAATGTCAAGGAAGCTATGCTGTCCGAAGAAGAAGCTCCTGAATGGGGCAGCGTTGAAGAGCGCGGCATCGAAATGGAGATCACCACCGCGGCAGCATGTCTGTCCAGCGGCAGCGACATGGTGATCATGAAGCATCCTGCCGCCATCAAGACGATCGCACAGTTCATCGACAGCCTGATGTAAGCTGGGAAGGGAGATAAATCACTATGGCACTCAAAGGTCTTGATATTTTTAAGCTGACTCCTAAAAAGAATTGTAAGGAATGCGGCAACCCCACCTGCATGGCTTTCGCAATGAAGGTGGCTCAGGGCGCAGTTTCCATTGATAAGTGCCCCTACATGTCCGAAGAAGCGCTGGCAACCCTGTCCTCCGCCACCGCTCCCCTGATGAAGACCATCACCGTCGGCGCTGGCTCCAACGAGCATAAGCTGGGCGGCGAAACCGTGCTCTTCCGCCATGAGAAGACGCTGGTCAACAAGAACCTGTTCGCAGCGGCTCTGTGCTCCTGCATGACCGCTGAGGAGATCGACGCAGCCATCGCTGAGATCAAGAAGGTGGATTACGAGCGCATCGGCGAGCGTGAATATGTGGAATTCCTGTTCCTGAACTATGCAAATAACGGCGCGGACAAGTATGTCGAGCTGGTCAAGAAGGCTATGGACGCCGACCGCGCACTGATCCTGAACTGCTGCGATGCAGAGGCGGCCAAGGCTGCTCTGGAAGTATGCAAGGCAGGCAAGCCCATCCTCAACGGCGCAAACAAGGATAACGCCGCCGAGATGAGCGCCATCGCCACCGCCGCAGGCGTTACCCTCGGCGTGAAGGGCGAGAGCATCGAGGAAATCTACGACACCGTGAAGGCTCTGGAGGCCGCTGGCAACAAGAACCTGGTGATCGACGTGACCGGCAAGGACGCCAAGGAAACCCTCAAGAACGCAGTTCTGGTGCGTCGCACCGCTCTGAAGGTTGAGGATCGCACCTTCGGCTATCCCTCCATCGTGAATCTGCACCAGATCGCAGGCGGCGATATGCATATGCAGACCGCTCTGGCAGCCATGTTCACCGTGCGCTATGTGAACATGGCTGCCAGAGCGGTCTGCATATGCA
>CAYWLE010000094.1:0-7145 GCA_964458825.1 uncultured Oscillospiraceae bacterium
GAGCCTTCAGGATGCCGGGGTTCATGGCAGCATCCCATGCAGCGGTGATGATGCCGTCGGGCTTCTGGGAAACTACGGTTTCCAGCATCTGGCAGGTGGTCTCAGAGTTCCAGTCATCAGCGCCCATGGCGATGATTTCGCAGCCAAACTGCTGGGCTGCCCACTTGAAGCCGAGGTGCATGTCATAGCAGTAGGCCTGTCCCTGGCCGGGTGCTACATAGTAGTAGGTGTTCTTTTCGGTTCCTTCTGCCATGGCAGCGAAGCTGAGGATCATTGCCAGAGCCAGAACGAGGGTAAGGATCTTCTTCATGTTGGTTACTCTCCTTTTTCTATTCTTACGGCATCCGCCGCTGGGTACATTGGGTGCGGCGTTCCCGCCAGCCAAGCCGCCGGGAACGCCTGTGGAGTCTTTTCCCCTGAATGAAGTGCTTTCCAATCAAATGGAACGCTTTCTCTGAATGGAGTGTTTTCCACTTAAACGTCGGCTTCCAATATACAGTCGTCGGCAAATGGAACGCATCCAAATCAAATCACTTTTGCTGCTTCAGCCGGACAAAGCTCATCTGCCCGAGCTGATCAGCCTCTTAGCCAACCAGATCCATCACAGCCATGGTGGCGGGCAGGTTGTCCAGGCTCTGGTTTACCTTCTGGTCGTCAACCACGCAGTCGAAGCAGGAGGCGATCAGCTTGCCATTCCAGATGAAGGGCTCGCCGGGCTGGTCAAGCTCGCCGTTCTGGCCGTCGGAGTCGGGGCTGGAGGCTACCTTGAATACGTTGCCGGCGGGATCGATGCACACGATGGCATTGCCGTTGAAGTCAGCCACGTAGAGGTTGCCGTTCTCGTCGAAGTTCATGCCGTCGGTGGAGTTCAGCTCCTGACGGTTGGCTGCCCAGGATACGTTCTCAGCGATGCTGCCATCCTCGGCAAAGGTGATGCGATGCACGGTGCCGTCGCCGTAGTTGCCCACATAGAGGTGACCCTCTGCGTCAAATACGATGCCGTCCAGACCATACTGGCAGTTGGGGTTCTGGGTAACGTAGGTGACCAGCAGGTTTGCATCGTCCATGCTGTTGGTGATCTCAATGCCCTCGGCATCGGCGGGGAACTTGTAAACGCCGGAAACCAGCTTGCCATCATAGGTCTTGATGGGGCTGAGGCTGCTCTGGGTTACATATACGAAGCCATCCTTGTAGCGAACGCCGTTGGGATGCTCCATGCCAATGGCCATCTCGGTCACGGTGTCGATCTCGCCCTCAGCGGTGAAGGTGATCTTGAGCACGCGACCCTGGTTGACGCACTGCTCGAGGCCAGTCCAGCCCTGGTTGTCCACCAGATAGAGCTCGCCATCGGGGCCGAAGTCCAGACCCATTGCGCAAGCAACGCCGCTGCGCTCGTTGACCGGAACATCAAACCACTTGGTTACGTTCAGATCCTTGTCGATCTTCACAACGCAGCTGGGCATTTCCTTGCCATCATACAGGTCGGTACACAGAGCTGCAAAGTTGGGGCAGGTCAGGATCAGGTTGCCCTCGGCGTCCTGCGCCATGGAGTCCGGCGTGCAGATGTAGTCCGGGAGCGTAAGCAGCAGCTGGGAGGTCTGCTCTTCATAGGCGAAGGCGCCCATGCACAGGCTCAGAGCCAGCATCAGAACGAGGGTCATCAGCAAAGTCTTTTTCATGGTAATTTCTCCTTTCATTTATGCTTAAATAGCTGAATATCAGCTAATCAAGGCTGAATAGGAAGGCTTGCTCCGCCGATCGCCACGCAAGCATATTCCCTGCTTGCCCCGGCTCCATGCAGCTTCCTTTGCTTACCAAGCGTTTATCTCAAGCGGCACCCGCGGCGCTAAAAACCAGCCGCAGCCTCCGCTTCCCTCAGTTGATGCATAATCTGTCTAAAGCTTCTATCTTTTGCTCTTTAACCTTTAGCTTCTATTTTTTTCTCTTGCTTTTGTTTCCGTCAGCTGCCTTGACCAGCTGCTCTATAGGCGCTGCATACCATCTCTTGGTTGTACCTATGATGTTATGTAGTAACATTCTAATCAATCACATTATATTCATTTAATCACAATTTGTCAACCACAAATTTGCATTTTCCAACAATTATTTTTTCAATTCAATCCTTGTTTCACCCAAGTTTCAGGGCGGGAGGATGATATTTTTGCATTATCTCAGTCGGTATTCTTGCATTTTAAGTGTCCCATTAAGGCTGCTTTACCTTTTAGTATTGTGACACACTTCCGTGCATTTTTGCACGCAAGGAAGCCGCATCAGCACTATTTATATCAAAATACCGACCGCTTACCTTGTTTCCTGCTTTCGATACTCTCTTGGCGTCTTCCCCATTATCTGTCGGAATATCGTGCTAAAATAACTTCCGCTGGCAAAGCCACAATCGCTGGCGATTTGAAAGATCGGGTCGTCCGTCTCGCTCAACTTCTTTGCCGCCATGGAGATCCTGTAGCGGTTCAGGTAATCCATCGGCGTGGTATTAAAAAACTGGTTGAAGCTGCGGAAACATTCCCTTTCGCACACGCCCGTGTATTCGGCGATCTGCCGTATGCTCACCGGCTCGGCATAGTGCTGGTGAATGTAGCTCAACATCAGCCGCGCCCGGGTCGTGCTTTCGGGGCGTGCCGGCGGAGTCTGCCGAAAATACGGCTTTGCCAGCCTGTATAGGCTCGACCAAGCAAGATTCATCAGCGCATATATCCGTAGCTCGTAGCCATCCTCACCCAGTGTGCCGATCTCAAATGCAGCGGCGGCATTTTTCAGCACCTCCGCCGCATCCGCATCCTCGCCGCGCAGCACGCAGGCGTCCATGGCAATGCAATTTTCCATCTGGGATACGTAGCGCTTGCCCAGCATGCCGCCATCGGCAATCATGCTGCGGTCAAACATCTGCACCTGCACGCAAACGTTCCGCTCCCCATCCGCCGCACGGCAATAGTGCAGCGCGCTGGAATTGACAAAAAAGCCCTCGCCAGCCTCCAGAGTATAGCTTTCATTGTGAATACCCAGCAGCAGCCTGCCGGTCTTCACTATGCCGATCTCAAAATGGCTGTGCCAGTGCCACTGGGCGCAGCCCTCCCTGTCCGAATCAAACCTCAGCTCCGATGTTGCATAGGGAAAGCCAAGCTGCTTCTCTGGAATCATTCCCTGCTTGGTTCCTGTCGTCATCCTCTGCCTCCATTTCAGTAACGGATATCGGCGCTTGCTGTCGGTATCTGAATAATTCTCCTGCAGCTCAGCTTCCCCTCCATCGGCGCCTCCGGGCATGCTGCTCTCTCTGCCTTCGCAGCGCCGCCCACCCATTTTTCAAAGCAACCCTCCATTTGTAGTTCCGGTCTTTAATTGTCTTGCAAACCGATCCGAACCAACCAAATGAAGGGTCATCTATGCCTTCCGCCGCAGCAGTCAAAGTTATAAAAAGCGAGAGGATTATTATCTGAGGAGAAAACTAAGGAGAGTATTGATCAGGAGGCGCTTCTTGCAATCGCTATAATCCTCTCGCAGGGACGCATGTTCTCTGCGCAGCGCAGCGCAGCCGACCATCAAGCCGCTCGCCCCATACTGGAGCATTTGTCAAAACCATGTATCGGAAAAAGCCGCTCCGGCACATAGCCGCGCATGCAACGCTGTTGCAATTCGTATATCTTGTATACTATATTTTATCTTTATTATATACGTAACCGCCCGTTTCGTCAAGAAGCCATGCGCACAAATTTCAAATTTTCTGTCTACGTCCATCTGCACAAATACATTGTAATATCGTAATGTACCTACATTACAGGCAAAAAAAGGCTCCCACAGACATGAACGGTCAAATCTGCCGATCCATGCCTGCGGAGCCATTCGCTGCCGCCCGATTTTATTCTGCAATCAGCCGCTCAAGCATGCTCAGAAACTGCTTCTGCTCCTCTGGAGACAGCTTGTTTAGCAGATCCTGCTCATCCTGGATGAAGCGGGGCCAATATTGATGAATGATTCTCTCCCCGTTTTCCGTAAGATACAGGCTATAGGTGCGCCGATCCCTGCTGCCGCGCTCGCGGCGAACATAGTCTCTTTCCTCCAGCTTGTCGATCACCTTGGTGATGACGTTGCGATCCTTATCGTTCAGCTCGGCAAGCCTGGCCTGCGTCACGCCCGGATTTTCATATATGAAGTGCATCGTGACGTAATTTGCGCGGGTAATGCCCAGCTCCTGATAGATATTTTGGGATGCCTCTGTGAGATACTGAAACGCGGTATATAGCTTGTAGCTGAGTATATCCTTTATATAGTGCATCTGCACGCTCCTCGGGTTTTCCGCCCCCGCGGTTGTTGCTTCAATTATAGCATGAGCTTATAAAATCAAAGTGCAGTCAATTATATCATGCTGTAAATTGACCGTGAACATTTATCAAACCAGCCAAGCCACCCGACCTAATCTCGGCAGGAGGAAAAGCCCATGAAGAGATCCATTATTTCCATCTCTTTGTTTATGGCATGACCTCTTATCAGCGGGTCAATTCCTGATACCGGCGCATGAGTTCAGCGACGCAGGTTGCTTCGGTGGTTCCCTTGATGGGCATGCCATAAGCTGCCATAACGGCGCGGTCGTTCTGCTGATGAGCCTTGCGCAGCTCGGGCGGCATGGTCACTTCATCATACAGATCGGCAAGCGAGCAATCTGGGGACAGGGCGCGCGCATCAAGAATCGCCTGCGCGGTCTGTTCGATCTTTGCCTTCTGCGCATCGGTAGGCGTGGGCCATGGGAAGTTGTTGTATACGATATCCTTGGAATAGCGGTAATCGCTCTTGAGTCTGCCACAGACAGTGCGCATCCATGCCATATGAACATTCGAGGTCAGAATGCCAAAGTGATACAGCGATGCATCCGGTACGATTTTTACAAGATTGCTACATAGTACATCTGGGGACAAGAAACCCATAGGTACATAGCGGCGACGTTCAGAAGATACTTCTGGTATGAGTATATAAGTCCCCTTCGGCATGTTTTCCACATGAAAACGAGTCGGTCTGTCAGCAAGTTTTACGGTTCCTGCACTGGTGCTGGCAAGACGGAAATCACGCACAGCTTTCACACGCTTCATACATTCCGGCATTTTGCGAAGCACGTTTGGCGGACATTCCCCCAGCCACAGACAATAACGCGGTTTCTGATTGATGAATTCCTGCGAACCATACCATGGTTTGAACCATGCAGCCGCGTTTGGTTCCTTCTTAATGAATTCATCCTTTTCTTCTTCTGTGAAAAGGTAATTGCCGCCATCGATGGGTTTATTGCCGATACCAATTTCCGGAACATCGCAGATAGGTTTCGAACGGCTTTCCACAAAAACATCATCTGCATCGAGCAGATAGCCGTTTATATTGCTCGCAACCTGTGCGCGTCCATCAACGTAAATACACCGCTGTTTATTGCTGGGCGCATAGCTATATCCCACGATTACACAGTGAACGTGAGCTTTGCTTTTTGCTTCGCTATCCCAACGGAACGTGCGATGTGCAAAGTCAATGTGTACGCCGGATTCAAAAAGCGGTTTCCACAGTAACGCAACACTTTCACCCTGCGTGACAGAGTTGGTCGATACTAGAGCCGTTTTGATTTTTGTATCTTTCATTAGATCAGCAGCTTTTTTATACCAGCAACACACATAATCCAGATTTCCAATATTTTTCCAGTTGTGAAAAACTGCATTTACATCATCTTTTTGTGATTCACTCATCAGGCGTGCACCCACAAATGGCGGATTGCCCATGATATAGTTCAGCTCACGCTTGGGCACGACGGTTTCCCAATCCACGCGCAGGGCGTTATCTTCAATGATATTCACATAGGTTTTCAGCGGCAGGAAATCCAGATTCATGTGGACGATGTCCTCCGTCTGCTTCATCATCTGGCTTTCCGCAATCCACAGCGCGGTCTTTGCCACGGTGGCGGCGAAATCGTTGATCTCAATGCCGTAAAACTGGTGGATGGATACGCGAATGGGATTGGCGATGCCGACACCCATGGCGATCTGGCCGGCACTGATCTTTGCCTTCTCTGCCTTGGTATTGGCTGTGCGTGAATCCAGCAGCAGACGGATCACTTCATTTTCCAGCCTGCGCAGGGACAGATAGGTTTCCGTCAGAAAGTTACCGCTGCCGCACGCCGGGTCAAGGAATTTGAGCGTCGCCAGCTTATCCTGAAATGCTTCAAGGCGGCGTTCACGGGTCTTGATTGCAGATATCTGCTTGATTTCTTCAAGTTCAGCACGCAGGTCATCCAGAAACAGCGGATCGATGACCTTATGAATATTCTCGACGGAGGTATAGTGCATACCGCCTTTGCGGCGCGTATCGGGGTTCAAGGTGGACTCGAATACAGCTCCGAAAATGGTGGGGCTGATTTCGCTCCAGTTGAAGTCCTCGCTGGCACGGGTCAGCAGCAGATGATAGATTTCATCGTTGAACGGCGGAATTTCAATATCTTCATCGGAAAACAGTCCGCCGTTGACATACGGGAACGCCGCCAGTTCCGGGTCATCCTCCGCCAGATAGGGGTCGCGCTCCTCTATCTTCTGATCGAGAATGCGGAACAGATCCCGCAGAGCACGACGGCCATTCTGTATGCCATGGTTGCGCAGGAAGTCGTGGAACATGCTATGCTTGCCGAAAATGCCTGCATCCTCGGCATACAGACAGAAGACCAAACGAACACACAGCGCATTCAGGCTTTTCAGCGTGCTTTCGTTGGTTGGGTCTTTGTATTGCTTCAAAAATGCATCATACAACGCGCCGACCAATTCGCCTGCCTGCATGGAAATTTCCATTTCTCGCTTGATATTGGCGTCGCCGGTATCCACGAGGAAATTCAAACGATAGTATTCGGTCGGCAGGTTTTCCAGCAGGATTTCTTCAGGTTCGCCATTCGGGCGGTTCATATCGTAAATCAGGAAACGCTCAAAGTTGCAGGTAACGACCCATTTCGGATGGCTGTCAACAGGCAATTCGGTGATATAGCGCTTTGCCTGCTGGAACGGGATCAGCAAAGAACCGTCTGATTGCTTGATGGGTTTCAGCAGGTCTTTGCCCAAACCTTTCTGCTCAATCAGAACGCGGGTGCGCGGGATATAACCATCAATAAAACTCGTATG
>CAYWLE010000095.1:0-7055 GCA_964458825.1 uncultured Oscillospiraceae bacterium
GGATGAGGAGGTGTAACTATGGCCACTCCGAAAGGAAAAGTCTCCAAGGCAAGAAGAAACTCTCGTCGTAGCGCTCATTGGAAGCTCTCCATGCCCGGCATCACCAAGTGCCCCCGTTGCGGCAAGATGAAGCTGAACCACCGCGTGTGCAAAGAGTGCGGCTACTACGATGGCCAGCAGGTCGTTGAGATCGAAGCTGAAGCCAAGTAAGTTCCCCTGCTTGCAAGATCACAGCCAAGGGACTCTGATTTTTTCGTCAGAGTCCCTTGGTTTGTTATTGGTCTGGCATTGGTCTGTGGTTGGTTGGCTGCTGGCTTTGGGTATGCCTCCAGCGCGCCTGTCCAGCCGCTTTTTGCCGCTTTTTTGAATAAAAGGATCACTTTGGAAGCGCTGATGTACGCGCTTCCATTTTTTCACGCTGGCAGCCATGTTTCAAATTCCTGCCGCCGGTCATAATATTTCCATGCACACAGAGCTGTTGAAAGCCATGGCAATGGCTCCCGGCTCAACCACATTATTGGAGGGAAAATCATGACCATAGGCATGATACTTTTGCTTGTTGCCGCGCTGCTGATCCTGCTGGGTGCGGGTCAGCGGGTGCTCGACCGGCTTCGGCTCAATGATAAGCTGGCGCTGCTGTTCATTGCGCTCATCGTGGGGCTTGGCTTTGTGCCGGATATCCGCGTGACGAAAACCTTCGCCTTCAACCTCGGCGGCGCGGTGGTTCCTCTGGCGCTGTGTGTCTACCTCTTTATCCGGGCGGATACCGCGTGGGAGCGCTGGCGGAGCATCCTTGCCTCGGTAGTCACGGGCGCGGCGATATTTGCCATCGGACGCTTCAGCCCCGATGAACCCGAAGCCATGCGCATCGATCCAATGATCCTCTATGGCGTTGCCGCTGGCTTGGTTGCCTATATCTTTGGGCGCTCCCGGCGCTGTGCCTTCATCGCAGGCGCGCTTGGCATGATGCTTGCGAACACAGCCAACGCCGTCTACGTATGGAGCCGCGGCGTGGCGCAGGACTTCGTGCTCGGCGGCGCAGGCGCGGCGGACGGCATTGTGATCGCCGCTCTGCTGGGCGTGCTGCTGGCGGAGCTGCTGGGCGAGCTAATCGAGCGCATGAAGCGGGGAAACCAACGCCCAACGCGGCAATATCGCGACGGCGAATTTATTAAGGAGGACAAGGCATGAGGCACTCTCGAAGCAAGCTGATCCTGCTTGGCTGCCTGCTGGCCATGCTGTGGCTGGCTGCGCTGCCCGCCCTTGCCGAGAACGATGGCGACTGCATCTACACCCTTGCCGATGCGGATGGCAAGCCGCTCACCACCCGTGCAGGACGCATCTATGTGGGCGACGAATATATCTCCGGGCAGGATATCCTCTATCGCGTTGCCTTTGTGGATGACGCGCGCTGCATCGCCACCGCCGAGAAGCTCGGCCCAGCCGTGCCGGATCAGCAGGCGTTTGCGGATTTTCTCTCCGCCCATGCGGCGGACGAGGCAGCTGGGGCGGACGGAAAGAAGCTGATCTGCATGTATTCCACCCACTCGGACGAATCCTATGTGCCCAGCGACGGCGCTTCCTCCCTATGGGAGGGCGCGGGCATCTATGATGTGGGCGAGGCGCTCAAGGAGGAGCTGGAGGAGCGGGGCATCAGCGTGGAATACTCCGAGAAATCCTTCCTGCCCCACGATGCAGGCGCCTACGAGCGTTCCCGCGCCACGGTGGAGGAATATGTGAAGAAGGCTCCCGACGCCATCATTGACATCCACCGGGATGGCGTGGACGCCGATGAATATGAAACCAAGGTGGATGGCGAGGAAACCAGCATGGTTCGGCTGTTTGTGGGACGTTCCAACCAGAACGCAGCCGAAAACAAGGCATTTGCCCAGCGGATCAAGGCCGCTGCCGACAAGGCTTACCCCGGGCTTATCAAGGATATCTTCATCGGCAAGGGCAACTACAATCAGGAGCTTTACCCGCAGGCGATCCTGATGGAATTTGGCACCTATGAGATCGAAAAGGACAAGGCGATATCCGCCACCGAATACATGGCGGACGTGATCGATGAGGTGCTCTTTGGTCCCAGCGCCGCAGCAGAGAGCGGCAAGAAGAACTCCGCCGCAGCCACGGGCATCTTCTGGGCGGTGGGCATTGCCGCCGTTGCCGCCGCAATATACGCTCTGGCTGCCAGCGGAAGTCTGGGCGGCGCTTGGCAGAAGCTGAGGAGCGGCGCTAAGGAGATGGGCGGCGGGCTATTTGGCAAGCGGCGCTGATCCAGCCAAAACCAAGGCAAGGGAACAGAGCTTGGAGCCGAACCTAGGCTCTGCTTCTCTGTTCCCCTGCTTGGTTTATTTGGTTTGCTGGCTTTATTTGGTTTGCGATTACAGGCGTTCGATCTCCGCATGGCTGACGCGCCAAGCAGCGCCGATCTGCGCGCCGGCGAGGTCATCTGCATCGGTACAGGTGACGATGGTCTGTATGCCATCCAGCCTGCCAATAAGCTGCCGCCTGCGGGAGGGATCCAGCTCGCTCATGACGTCATCCAGCATCAGTACCGGCCACTCGCCCAGCTCATCGCGCATGACGGCAAGCTCCGACAGGCGCAGGCTGAGCGCTGCGGTGCGCTGCTGTCCCTGCGATCCAAAGGAGCGCAGCTCCCGCCCGGCGATGGAGAGCATGACCTCGTCGCGATGCACGCCCACGCTGGTGGTCATGCGGCGCAGGTCATTTTCCCGGGCGGCAAGGAGTGCATCGAGGCTGCTCTGCACATCATCGCCCGCATCCACGCTGGGCTGGTAGCGCAGCTGAAGAAGCTCCTGCCCGCCGGCGATATCCCGGTAGGTTTCCTCGGCTGCCTGCGACAGGCGCTCGATATAGGCGCGGCGATGGCGCATCAGCTCCGAGCCTGCCGCCGCCAGCTGCTCATCCCACATATCGAGGGTTGCGGAGAGACCGGGGTTGACTGCCGCAGCACGCAGGAGCTCGTTGCGCTGCTTGAGGGCGCGGTTATAGCGCTGGAGGGCATAGTAATATGCCGGGCGAAGCTGGGATAGGGTGATATCGATCATCCTGCGGCGCTCCGCCGGGCCATCCTTCACCACGCGCAGATCCTCCGGGGAAAAGAGCACGCCGGTGATATGACCCATCAGCTCGCCGCTGCGGCTGGCTTCCCGGCCGGCAATCTTGATCTTCCGCTTGCCTGCGGCGGGGAGGATGACCTCAACCTCGTGGCTGCCGTCGCTGCGCATGGCCTGCACCTGAACCGAGGCAAAGTCTGCTTCCCAGCCGATCAGCTCCCGATCCTGTCGGGTGCGGTGGGAACGCCCGGCGCAGCAGAGGTAGAGCGCCTCCAGCAGGTTGGTCTTGCCCTGACCATTATTGCCCAGCAGCACATTTACCCCCTCGCAGGGCAGAAATTCGCAGCCTGCGTAGTTTCGGAAATGGTTCAGTTTTGCGCGCAGGATATGCATGCGGACGCTCCTTCCTGTGGGTGGCTTTGGTCGGGATAGATCGGGATTGAATCAGGATATGTCGGAATTGAATCGGGCAAGTAAACGGCGTGCGTGAGGGCATCACACACGCCGTTTTGGTTTTAAGCGTTATTCTTCTTTCTGGCTTCCAGCTTCTTGCGCGCCTCGGTTCCCAGCACCTTCTTGCGCATGCGGATGGATTTCGGCGTGATCTCCACAAGCTCGTCGTCGTCGATGAACTCCATCGCCTCCTCCAGCGAGAGGGTGCGGATGTTGGTGATCTTGTTGCTCTCCTCGGCGGAGGCAGCGTTGCGGGTATTGGTCATGTGCTTCTTTTTGCACACGTTCACATCAATATCGCCGGGGCGGGAGTTGCGACCCACGATCATGCCGTTGTACACCTTCACGCCGCCATCGATAAACAGCTCGCCGCGATCCTGAATGCCAAAGAGGGCATAGCTGGTGGACACGCCATCCTCCCAAGCAACCAGAGCGCCGCTATTGCGGCTGGGAATATCGCCGCGATAGGGCTGGTAGCTGTCAAACACGCTGCTCATAACGCCCTCGCCGCGGGTATCGGTGAGGAACTCGCCGCGATAGCCAAACAGGCCGCGGGACGGAACCTCAAACTCCAGCCGCATGCGGCTCTCGCCATTCATGGAAAGCAGGGTGCCCCGGCGGCGGCCGATCTTATCGATGACGCTGCCGGAATACTCCATGGGAACATCGGCAACCATGCGCTCGATGGGCTCGCAGAGCACGCCGTCGATGGTCTTATAGAGAACCTCAGGCTTGGTGATGGCAAATTCATAGCCCTGCCGGCGCATGTTCTCGATCAGGATGGACAGGTGCAGCTCGCCGCGGCCATACACGCGGAAGGCGTCGGTGGACTCGGTTTCCTCCACGCGGAGGGAAACATCGGTCAGCGCCTCCTTTTCCAGCCTTGCACGCAGGTGGCGGCTGGTGACGTAGGTACCCTCGGTGCCGGCAAAGGGGCTATCGTTTACGCAGAAGGTCATGGATATGGTTGGCTCGTCGATCTTCACAAAGGGCAGCGGATCCGCCATGGCGGGCGGGCAGATGGTATCGCCGATGAGCAGATCGCCAAAGCCGGAGATGGCCACGATATCGCCCACGCCAACCTCCTCGGCAGGCACGCGCTTGAGGCCGTCATACTCAAACAAACCAGCCAGACGCGCCGGAGCAGACACGAAGCTGGAGCCATGCACGCAGCGGATCGCCATCATATTGGTCTTGATGGTGCCGCGCTCGATGCGACCCACGCCGATGCGGCCCACATAATCGTTGTAATCGATGGTGGAAATCAGCAGCTGCAGCGGCTCGTCCGGGTCGCCCTCGGGCGCGGGGATATGCTCCATGATGCACTCGAAGAGGGGGCGCAGGTCGGTGGCAGGCTGGGAAAGATCGCGGGTGGCAATGCCGGCGCGACCGGAGGCATAGACCACCGGGCTGTCCAGCTGCTCATCGGTGGCGTTGAGGTCGATCAGCAGCTCCAGCGTTTCATCCAGAACCTCCTCGCAGCGGGCGTCGGGACGATCCATCTTGTTGATGACGATGATGACCTTCAGGTTCAGCTCCAGCGCCTTCTTCAGCACGAAGCGGGTCTGGGGCATCGGCCCTTCGAAGGAATCCACCAGCAGCAAAACGCCGCTGACCATCTTCAGCACGCGCTCCACCTCGCCGGAGAAGTCCGCATGGCCGGGGGTGTCCACGATGTTGATCTTGGTATGACCATAGTGGACGGCGGTATTTTTGGATAGGATGGTTATGCCGCGCTCGCGCTCCAGATCGTTGGAATCCATCACGCGATCGGCAACCTGCTGGTTGGCGCGGAACACGCCGCCCTGCTTGAGCATCTCGTCCACGAGGGTGGTTTTGCCGTGGTCAACGTGGGCGATGATGGCAATGTTTCTCAAATCATTTCGTACAATTTTCAAGCCTGATACCTCCTAGCAAAAGGGGTTTATATATGTGAATGTTTTTTTGATCTGTTTATATTGTGGGGATTCTCAAGGGTGCCTCACCCTTGAGCGGGTTCTTAGGGCAGAGCCCTAAGCGTGACCCCCCATCAGACTTCCATGTCGTCGGCAACCATGCGGTCGGCGGTTTCGGCGAGCACCAGACCCTCGTTGTTTTCACAGGCAAGGCGGATGCTCCACTCGTTTTCAAACATCAGCACCGGTCGTCCGCTCCTGTCCTCAGCCACGGCGGAGGTGGAGGTCAGGCGCAGCTTGTCCACCGGCTTGGGCGTTTCAACCACCCAGCGCACATAGCGGAAGGGCATGTTTTCACGCACAATATTCACGCCATACTCGTTCTTGAGCCGATGCTCCAGCACATCCATCTGAAGCACGCCGACCACGCCGGCGATCATTTCCTCGCGACCGATGTTGGGACGCTTGAAGGTCTGCACCGCGCCCTCCTGCGAGAGCTGCACGATGCCCTTGAGGAACTGCTTGCGCTTCATGGAATCCTCCGGGCTGACCCGGCAGAAAAACTCCGGGGCGAACAGCGGTATGCCGCTGTACTTCACATGGCTGCCGGTGCAGATGGTATCGCCCAAGCGGAAGATGCCGGGATCGAACAGACCGATAATATCGCCCGGATAAGCGATCTCCACGCTCTCATGCTCCTGCGCCATGAAGGTTTGCGGCTGCGCCAGCTTGATAGTGGAATTGCTGGAGGAGTGCCAGACGCTCATGCCCTTTTCGAACACGCCGCTGCACACACGCATGAACGCCAGCCTATCGCGGTGGGCGGGGTTCATGTTTGCCTGAATTTTGAATATGAAGCCGGTGAACTTGTCCTCGTCCGGCTGGATGGCTCCCGCATCGGATATGCGGGCAGCCGGAGCCTTGGTATAGCTCAGGAAGCGCCGCAGGAAGGGCTCCACACCGAAATTATTGGTTGCAGAGCCGAAGAACATCGGCGTGAGCTGACCGGCGAGCACCTTTTCGATATCAAAGGGGTCGCCTGCCACATCCAGCAGCTCGATATCCTCGGTCAGCTTTTCATAATAGCGCCTGCCGATGGTTTCCTCGCAGGCAGGATCATCTATGCTAACGACCTGCACCTCCACCTGCGTCTGGCCATGATCGCCGCCCTTATATAGCTCAATCAGGCGGGTATCGCGGTGGTAAAGCCCCTTGAAATCGCCATCGATGCCGATGGGCCAGTTCACCGGGCAGGAACGGATGCCCAGCACCTGCTCGATCTCCTCCATCAGGTCGAAGGGATCGCGACCGGCCCTGTCCATCTTGTTTACAAAGGTGAAGATGGGTATCTCCCGCAGGCGGCAAACCTTGAAGAGCTTGATGGTTTGTTCCTCCACACCCTTGGCATTATCAATGAGCATGACGGCGCTATCGGCGGCAACCAGCGTGCGATAGGTATCCTCAGAGAAATCCTGATGGCCCGGCGTATCGAGGATATTGATACAATAACCCTCGTAATTGAACTGAAGGACCGAGGACGTAACCGAGATACCTCTCTGCTTTTCGATCTCCATCCAGTCAGAGACCGCGTGTCTGGCGGTTGCTTTTCCCTTGACCGATCCGGCCA
>CAYWLE010000096.1:0-7036 GCA_964458825.1 uncultured Oscillospiraceae bacterium
GCACATAGCCAAACTCCTCGCCCTCGTTGGGATCGTCCTCATCCGTTTCACCGCCGGGACCCATTTCCACAAGGATCGGCTCCATGCGGTTCTTCTGCGCCGAGGGAACCAGCCATCGGATGCGGCCGTGCAGCAGCTCCTCATCCTCCTTAACGAAGATATCGTCCTCGCCGAATACGATCTTTTCCTCGCCATTCTTGGCGAAGAAGGAGGTTAGATCCGTGCCGAGGGATTCCAGTATATCCGCCAGCGTATCCAGCGATGGCGAGGTTAAATCCCGCTCCAGCAGCGAGATAAAGCCCTTGGATAGCTCGCAGCGGTCAGCCAGCTCCTCCTGAGTCAGCCCGCGCTGGAGGCGTATCCTGCGAATTTTGTTGCCGATTTCCACAGGTCTTCCTTCCTTTCGTCCGCGATCCTGTGAGTTTAAAATTGCTAAACTTTCAAAACGATATTATTAAACCATCATTGGAGGCATATGTCAATGCCTTTCAGGGGCATAGCGTGTTAAATGTCTGTGTAGTTGTTTTATTTGCAAAAAAGTTTAGCATTACAAAACCTGCTTGCCTGCCGCCGGGCTGAATATAGGCAGCCTTGCCGGAGGGAGCAACGGCTGGACATAAGCACCCAAATATGATAGAATCTATGCTGAAAATAAGCCGTCGGCGCGCAAAAACAGATGGGTCTGTGATTGGTCTGTGATTGGTCTGTGGTTGGTCTGATATGGGGTCTTTGGTTGACCGGACATAGGTCATAGGCTGGCTTGGCTTGAACATGGAAAGAGGTTATTCTATGCTGAGATCGTGTGGGATCCTTCGCCGCGTGCAGGCGCTTGTGCTGTGCCTGCTGCTTGCAGCTTCTGCATTTGCCCTTGCCGATGAGGATGGCGAGCGGCAGGTGATCCGCGTGGGCTTCTTTGCCTTCGACGGCTATCACACGATCGATGAGAACGGCAACCGCAGCGGCTATGGCTATGAATTTCTGCGCATGGTTTCCCGCTATCTGAACGTGGACTACGAATACATCGGCTATGAGCGCAGCTGGGAGGACATGCTGGCTATGCTGGCTGCCGGTGAGATCGATCTGCTGACCAGCGCCCGGGCGACGCAGGAGCTGCTGGATGAATTTGCCTTCTCCAAGCCGATCGGCACCAGCAGCGGCATGCTTACCGTGCGCGACGGCGACGACAGGTTCACCGCATCGGACTTCAAGGGCTACGATGGCATGCGGGTCGGTCTGCTCAATGGCAGCAGCCGCAATGACGACTGGGCAAGCTTTGCCGCGGAGAACGGCTTCAGCTATGAGCCTGTCTTCTTCGAGCTGCACACGCAGCTGGAAAAAGCCTTGCAGGCCGGGCAGATCGATGCGGCTGTAACCAGCTCCCTGCGGCAAACCAAAAACGAGCGGGTGCTGAACTATTTTGCCGTGGAGCAGTTCTATGCCATGCTGCGCAAGGAGGATACCCAGCTTCTGGAGAGCCTGAACTATGCCATCGACCAGCTGAATGCGGTGGAGGGCGACTGGAAAAACAGCCTGAACAACAAGTATTACTTCCACTGGGAGGAGCGGCAGCTGAGCCTCACCCCGCAGGAGCAGGCGCTGCTTCAGCCCTACATTGACGGCGAGAAGCAGCTTATGGTTTCCGTATGCACAGATAAGGAACCCTATGCCTACACGGAGAATGGCGAGGCAAAGGGCATATTGATCGATTACTTCGACCAGCTTGCCAGTCACCTTGGCGTGCCATACAGCGTGGCTGTGCCAGAGGACAGGGCGCAGTACAACCAGTGGTGCGCCAACGAGGATGTGGCGAACATATTCCTCGACGGCCGCTTCTCCAGCATGCAGCAGGCGGAGGACTGGCACAAGGCTCTGTCCGCACCCTACGTGACCATGAAGCTTGCGATGGTGACCCGACGGGACTTTGACGGCAGGATCGATACCCTCGCCGTGGCGACAGATCAGGGGCTATTTGGCATAGAGGATGGCTTGGCTCCGGGAGCCGAGCGGCTGAGCGTATCCTCCCGCAGGGAGGCCATGCGCGCAGTGCTGAGCGGCAAGGCGGATGCAACCTTCGTCTATCTCTATACGGCGCAGCAATTTGTAAACCAAGACGAGCGGGGCATACTGACCTACACCATGCTGGAGGAGCCAAGCTACGATTACCACGTGGTTTTTGCCTCGAATGTGGATCACACCCTCGCAGGCGTATTCACCAAGGCGATCTATGCCATGCCCTCGGGTACCTTTGAAAACATCGCCTCCAGCTACACCAGCTATAAGGCGCAGGATGTGGATCTGGTTACTTGGGTGAAGATCCATCCCCTGCCCACGCTGGCGATCGGCATGGTCATTCTGTTTATGTGCTTCCTCATACTGCTGGTTGTGGAGCGGCAGAAGGAGGTTCGAAGGGAAAAGGAGCGTTCCGCCCAGCTGCAGGAGCTGGCCGCCCTTGCCGACAGCGCCAACCACGCCAAAACCACGTTTCTAAACAATATGTCCCACGATATCCGCACGCCCATGAACACCATCATCGGCTTTACTGCGCTGGCAGCCTCCCATCTGGACGACAGCCAGAAGGTAAAGGAATATTTGCAGAAGATAACGGTATCCAGCGAGCATCTGCTATCCCTCATCAGCGATGTGCTGGACATGAACCGCATTGAGAGTGGGCGGATGAAGATCGATGCGCAGCCGCTGAGCCTGCCGGAGCTGATGCATGATATTCAAACCATTGTGCAGCCGACGATCGCCTCCAAGCAGCTGCGCTTCACCATTGACACGGTGGATGTGCGGAATGAAACCATCATTGCCGACAAGCTGCGGCTGAATCAGGTGCTGCTGAACATGCTCAGCAACGCCGTTAAGTTCAACAGGCAGGGTGGCATGGTCAGCCTGCGGGTAAAGCAGCTGAGCCGCGCTCAGGAAGGCGCTGCGAGCTACCAGTTCATCGTGCGCGACAGCGGCATTGGCATGAAGCCGGAATTTACCGAGCATATCTTCGACGCCTTTGCCCGGGAGGAAACCGCCACCATCAGCGGTATTCCCGGCACGGGGCTGGGCATGGCGCTCACGAAGAACATCGTGGATCTGATGGGCGGAACCATCGCCGTGGAAAGCACGCTGGGCGTAGGCACGGAATTTACCGTGACCCTCGCCTTCAGGCTCGGCGGCGAGCCCGCCGCCTGCGAAGGGATGGAGCAGCTGCTGGGGCAGCACGTGCTGGTTGCCGATGCGGATGCCGACGCCTGCCTGAACCTATCCGGCATGCTCCGCGAGATCGGCATGCGCCCGGAATGGAAAACCAGCGGCGAGGAGGCTGTGGTCTGCGCAGAGCAAGCCCGCGAGAGCGGCGATGGTTTCTCCGCCTGCATCATCGACCTGCGGATGCCGGACATGAGCGGCATTGAAGCTGTGCGCCGCCTCCGCCGGGCGATTGGCGAGGAGAAGCCCATCATCATGCTCGCCGCCTGCGACTGGACCGATATAGAGCAGGAAGCCAGAGCAGCTGGCGTGACGGCATTCTGTGAAAAGCCGCTGTTTATGTCGGAGCTGCGGCGGATACTTATCCAGCCCAGCCCTGCGGCAAAGCCCGCCGAGGAGAGCCGGGCAAAGCTCGGCGGCAAGCGCATACTGCTGGTGGAGGATAACCAGCTCAACCAAGAGATCGCCATGACGCTGCTGGAGGAGATGGAGCTTACTGTGGATACTGCCGATGATGGCAGCGTGGCTGTGGAGCGTATGCGCCATGCAAGGCACGGGCAATATGACCTGATCCTGATGGATATCCAGATGCCCATCATGGATGGCTATGAGGCGACGCGGCAGATACGCAGCCTACCCGATCCGGTGATCGCCAAGACGCCCATCGTGGCGATGACGGCAAACGCCTTCTCCGCCGATCAG
The DNA here is from genome assembly GCA_964458825.1 of uncultured Oscillospiraceae bacterium. GTDB lineage: Bacteria > Bacillota > Clostridia > Christensenellales > Aristaeellaceae > SFTH01. Next base: position 3,904 of record CAYWLE010000096.1, read on the forward strand.
GAAATGGCAAGGGAATGCGGCATGAACGGCTACCTGACCAAGCCGGTCAACATCCCGCAGCTGACCGATACGCTGCGCTCGATACTGCTCGCCTAGCGCCTGGCAGCGGAGGCAGCCTGCCGCGATGGCTGGGCATGCAAAAGCCCCTGTCAAAGCAAGCGCTTTGACAGGGGCTTGGTTTTTTCTATGCTTCAGGCTTCCTCGGGGGCGGGCTGCGGTTCCACGCGGATAACCGCCTGGGCAACCTGATGGTTGCGCACCTCCAGCAGGGTGATCTTCAGGCCGGCAACCTCCAGCTCGATCTTATGCATGCCATCATCGGGAATTATGCCCAGCTCGCCGAAGACCAGACCGGTGAAGGTTTCATTCTCCTCATCGCCGATATCCCGGCCGATGGCTTCCTCGATATCCACCAGCTCCACATTGCCGCAGAGCTTCCATGTGTTTTCGCCGGTCTTTTCGATGGTTTCAGGCTCGTCAGTTTCATCGGCGTCCTCGATCTCGCCAACCAGCTGCTCGATCAGGTCGTTCATGGTGACGATACCAACCATGCCGCCATACTCATCCAGAACCACGGCAAGCTTGATGCGCTTGTGCTTCATATTGCGGAAGAGCACATCCGCCTTGACATTTTCCGGCACAAAATAGGGCGCGGTGACGGCCTCGGCAATCACATTTTCGCGGCTCTTATTCTGGAGGCGGAAGTAATCCTTGGCATTGAGCACGCCAACCACCTCGTCAGCGGAACCATTGCAGACGGGATAGAGGGTGTGGCGGCTCTCGTGAATGATCCTCTCCCACTCATCCATGCCATCATCGGTGCTGAGAATCTCCACATCGGTGCGGTGGGTGGCGATCTCCTCGGCGGTGAGATCATCAAACTCGAATACGTTCTGAATGAACTCCTTCTCCTGATGATCGATGGTGCCCTTCTCGCTGCCCACATCCACCATCATGCGAATCTCCTCCTCGCTGACCTCCTCATCCTCTTGGTTGGGGTCGATGCCCAGCAGGCGCAGCACGGCGTTGGTGGACATGGTGAGGAACCACACGATGGGTCGGAAGGCGGTGGCGATGGCATTGATGATGCCGGACACGCCCAACGCCAGCGCCTCGGTCTTGCGCTGTGCCACGCGTTTGGGAACCAGCTCGCCGAAGATCAGCGTGAAATAGGACAGGATCAGCGTGATGAGGATGACCGAGATGGTTTCAAGAGTTGCCCGGGGAATGCCCACGCCCAGCGAGAGCAGCCAATCCACCAGCACATCGGAGAAATTATCCGCCGCAAATGCACTGCCCAGAAAGCCGGACAGGGTGATGGCGACCTGTATGGTAGACAAAAAGCGGGCTGGCTGGCTGGTGAGCTTTACGAGGCGCTTGGCGCGCTTATCTCCTGCGGCAGCCAGCTTTTCCAGCTTGACATCACTCATGGAGATCACGGCGATCTCCGCGCTGGCGAATATGGCGTTCAGTGCGATCAGGACAAGCTGCAAAAGCAGCATGAGCCAGATGGAGCTACTCATATATTTCTATACCTCTTTCTTCTATAGCAATTTCTCTTCTACGGCAATTCTATATTTTGGTTTGCAGGATCCAATAACGGCAATTCTATGTATGTGCGAAGGAAGCATAATTCGCAGTTAAGCCTATGGCATGATATGCGCCACACGCACGCAAGGCATGTACCCTGCGCCCCACCATACCGGGACCAGAGCCATGCCTCATGCAGATACACAGAAGTTTTTTATTTTTTAACGGGACAGCGCTACTGTCGTCTATAGCCATTCTGGAATATCAGCCTTCCGTTGGTTGGATGGCTGCTCCTGATGGACAGCCATGCCTTGCACCTATATTGTATATATTGTACAGAAAAAGCAGTCCGCTGTCAAGCTCTTTAGGGGCAGAAGGCGCAGATTATCGCAGCTTTGCCCATATTTGCGCCTACATTGGGTTTTGGCTGGGGATCAGCGCTCGCCCTCCAGATTCAGCCATGCGCATTCCGCATCGGTCAGGGGGATCTCCGCGGCGGCGATGTTCTGCCGCATGCGCTCCCGGCTGGAGCTTGCCACGAGGGCGTACACGTCCAGCTCCCGCTGGTTGAATATCCAAGCCATGGCGATCTGCGGCACGCTCAGGTTTTTCTCCTTTGCCAAAAGCTCGCAGCGGCGCAGGCGCTCGAAGTTTGCCTCGCAAACATAGCCCTTTACCGCCGCCGGCTCCAGCAGCTGCACGGCAATTTCCGGATGGGCGCTATCCAGCCTGCCGGAGAAGAAGCCGCGGCTCATGGCGGAGTAAGCAAACACCGGCAGATGGTTTTCCGCGCAAAAGCGGCGGGCGGGGTTATCGCTGCGACCGGCGATGGTATAGCAGCCGCCGCCCCATGGATCGGCGATCTGATCGGCAAGGCTAAAGTGGGGGCTGACCGCGCCAAAGGGAGTGAGGTTATGCTTGGCTGCATATTCGTTGGCCTGCTCCATGCGCTCCACAGACCAGTTGGATGCGCCGAAGACATCGACCTTGCCCTCGTCATGCAGCCGATTGAGCACATCCACGATGGGGCCGACGGGAACCTCGGGATCATCCCTATGCAGAAGATAGATATCCAGCTTCCGCCTATGCAGCTTGGCAAGGGAATTATGCGCGTCGTGCAGTATATCAAAGGGGGTCACGCGCTTGCGCCAGCGGTTGTGGTGAGCGCCCTTGGTGAGGATGACCACCTTATCCACCAGTCCGCGCGCCTGAAGCCACTCGCCCAGCGGCTCCTCGCCATAATGATCGGAGCAGTCGAAGCAGTTAACGCCGTCGGCATAGGCGCTATCCAGCAGATCAAAGGCTGCCTTCAGCCGGGCATCAAAGTCCGGCGCTTCGCCATAGACCGAGCGAAAGGCATTGAACATCACGGGCATGGCCGTGCCAAATACGATGCGGGAGATGGGCTTATCCACCTGCGGATGGGAACCATAGAGCATGGGTATATCCTCCTGAACTGATTTTGCCGCCTCTATCTTACCACAAGCTTCCAGCAAAGGCAAGAACAGGCGCTGTTTCGGCATATCTCATGGTATTTTAATTATCCGCCTGAATCCTCGGATTTCCAGCGCTCGTAGGCGCTCAGATTGCTGCGGAGCACAAT
>CAYWLE010000097.1:0-6948 GCA_964458825.1 uncultured Oscillospiraceae bacterium
ATAGAGCTTGCCGCCGAATTGGGCGATGCGCTCACGGATCCGCTCCGATTGCAGCTGAATGTATTTCTGGGAATCGAAACCAATTTTCTGCATGCTTGCCTCCGTTATCGCTGTGGTTCGTTTTTGGCTGCGCTTTTTGCCGTGCAGCCTGCTTCAAAAAATAAAAAGCGGACATCCGGTTGGGGGATGTCCGCTTGGTGAGCCCTTATAACTATAGCACATTTCCGAGGAAAAGGCAACGGGTCGCCAGAGTAAAATTCTTTTGAATATCGGCTCCGGCAGATGCTTATGCCTTTGCCAGCAGCTCGGCAATCTGCACGCAGTTGGTCGCCGCGCCCTTGCGGATCTGGTCGCCGCAGCACCACAGGGTCAAGCCCCGTTCCTCGTCGATCAGGTCGCGGCGTATGCGTCCCACATATACCAGATCCTGATCCGTGGTATCCAGCGGGGTGGGGTAGCTGCGACCGTTTATATCCTCCGTCAGCACGCAGCCGGGAGCGCCTGCCACGGCGCGGCGAGCATCCTCCACGCTGAGGGGGTCGCGGGTGACAAACTGCACGGATATCGAATGGCTGCGCATCACAGGCACGCGCACGCAGGTGCAGCATACCCTGAGCTCGGGCAGATGCATGATCTTCCGACCTTCATTTTGCATCTTCATCTCTTCGGTGGTGTAGCCGTTTTCCAGCTCCGAACCGATCTGGGGAATTACGTTGGAGAGGATCTGGCAGGGGAAGGTCTTGCTCGGAGCAGCCTTGCCAGCGGCGCTCGCCTGAATCTGGCTTTCCAGCTCCTGCATGCCCTCCACGCCTGCGCCGGAAACCGCCTGATAGGTGCAGGCAACCATGGATTTGATCTCCGTCACCCGGCGTATACCGCTGAGCGCCACGAGGGTGATGATGGTGGAGCAGTTGGGGTTTGCAATGATGCCCTTGTGGGCGAGAGCATCCTCCGGGTTGATCTCCGGTATCACCAGCGGCACGTCGTCCTGCAAGCGGAATGCGGAGGAATTATCGATAAATACCGCCCCTGCCGCCACGATGTGCGGCGCAAAGCGCTGCGCCATGGCGTTGCTCACTGCGCCCAGCACGAAATCCATGCCGGCAAAGGAGGCTTCGGTGGCTTCCTCAATGGCGATCTCCTCGCCGCGGAAGGAAATGGTCTTGCCTGCGGAGCGGGCGCTGGCGAGGGGCTTCAGCTTTCCCACGGGGAAGGTGCGCTCCTCCAGCACCTGTATCATCTGCCTGCCCACGGCGCCGCTCGCGCCCAGAATAGCTACGTTGTAGAGCTTCATGCTTCATCCTCCTGATTCATAAATCCATCGTAGAGGGTGCGGATGGTGCGATCAAAGTCCTTGTTGTCCACGCCGACGATGATGCTGATCTCCTCCGAGCCCTGGGCGATCATGCGGATATTGATGTGGTTCTCGCCCAGCGCGCCAAAGAGCTTGGCGGAGGAGCCGGGCACGCTCACCATGCGCCTGCCGACCGAGGCGATGAGGGCAATGTTATCGTCCATCTTGATGCGGTCGGGCTTGAGCTTTTTCTTGATATCGGCAATGATATCGTATATGCGGTCGCGTATCTGCGCGGTGGGCATGACCACGTTGAAGCTGTCCACGCCGAGGGTAATATGCTCCACCTCCACCTTGCAGCCCTCCAGCATTTCCAGCGTATCGCGTATGATGCGGGTGTCGGTGGAGATGTGCTTTTTGTATATGGTCAGCACGGTGAAGCTCCGGCGCCCCGCAATGCCGGTGATGAAGCGCTGGCTGCGCACCAGCTTTTCATCGATGGTTTCCATAATCATGGTGCCGGCGTCCTGCGGGCGGTTGGTATTGCGTATGTTCAGGGGAATGTTTTTCTCCTTCACCGGCAGTATGGATTCCTCATGCAGCACCGAAGCGCCCATATAGGAAAGCTCCCGAAGCTCCTGATAGGTGATGTACTTAATGGGCTTGGGATTATCTACCACCTTGGGATCGGCCATGAGTATGCCGGAAACGTCCGTCCAGTTTTCATAGATATCCGCGTCCAGCGCGTTTGCCACGATTGCGCCGGAAATATCGCTGCCGCCGCGGGTCATAACCCTTATGCGTCCGTTGGGCATGGAGCCGTAGAAGCCGGGCATTACGAAGCGGGGCGTGTGTACGGCAAGATCGGCGATGGCGCGGTAGGTGCGCTCGTAGTCGATTTGCCCGTCATAATTGAAGTACACGCACTCCGAGGCATCGATGAAGCCGTAGCCAAGATACTCCGCCATCAGCCGGGCGGTGAGATATTCGCCTCTGGAAACCAGATAATCCACGGAGATATCCTGGTTCAGCTCGCTGCGAAGGCGCTCAAACTCGCTTTCCAGATCGTACTTCAGCCCCAGCTCGTCGCGGATGCCATAGTAGCGCTGCTCGATCATGGAGAATATGTCCTCATGGGACACGCCGTAGTTGATGTGCGCATGGGTCAGGTAAAGCAGATCGGTAATCTTGCTGTCCTTCTTGTAACGCTTGCCTGCCGCCGAAACCACCACGCACATGCGGGCGGGATCGGCCATGATGATGTCCCTTACCTTGCGAAACTGCTCCGCTCCTGCCAGAGAGGAGCCGCCAAACTTCGCTACCTTCAGCATATGTTCTTACCTTCCTGTAGATGAATTATCGCTATGAATCACGGTTCTATACCTGTATGCCTGCAAAGAAGCAGCCTGCCCGGCCAGCCATCGCCTCGTGCATGGCTTTGATCGATACCGGATGGGTCGTTATCTGCACCCAGCCGCCTGCCTCCTCCCGGGAGGCAATCCATTCGGCGGGGAAGGCCTCGCCCGATGGCATGCGAAGGTAATAGGCGTGGCTGGCGCGGCTGTTGTCGGGAAGAACCTCCGCGCAGCCCTCGTCCGTCATGTACATCGCACCGACTGCAATGCTCCGCACATCCCGCACCACGTTCGATGCGGTGGGCAGCCTGCCCGCACCCTGACCGATGTAGCTCATCAGCCCGCAGCTCTCGCCCCTGTACCATGCGTAGTTCACGTTGGAATGCACCGCAGCCTCGGGAGCGCTTGCAGGGAGCAGCGTCGGCTCCACATAGGCGCTCAGGGAACCATCGCTATTCCGCTCGGCACGGGCGCAGAGCCGCAGCACATAGCCGTTTGCCCTTGCCCACGCCACATCCTCAGCCAGTATGGAGGCGATGCCCGCGGTGGGAATGTCCTCGGCGCTCACGTATGCGTCCATGCCCACTGCGCAGGCGAGAATCAGCTTCCGCTGGGTATCCAAGCCATCCACATCGCTGGATGGGTCGCGCTCGGCATAGCCCAGCTCCTGCGCAGTGCGCAGCACCTCGGCATAGCTGCATGCGTCGTCGGACTGCATTGCGTCGAGTATGAAATTGGTGGTGCCGTTGAGTATGCCGCCCAGAGCGGTTATCCGGTCCACGCTGCGTGCGATCTTCAGATTGGCGAGGTAGGCGATGCCGCCGCCGCACGCCGCGCCGTAGAGAAAGGCAACGCCCTTCTCCCGTGCAAGCTGAACCAGCTCCCTGCCGTATACGCTCACCAGCAGCTTGTTCGCCGTCACAAAATGCTTGCCTGCCTCGATGGCTGCTCTGGCATATTCATATGCCGGATGCAGACCGCCCATGGTTTCGATCACCAGATCGACCTCCGGATCTCCGCTGATATCGCGCATATCGTCGGTGGTGCAGGGAGCCTTCTTCACCCTGCCGAGTATTCTCTTGAGCTGCACGCCCTCCAGACCGGCGATGATCTCCTGCACGCCGCCGCCAACCGTACCCAATCCGAGCAGCGCGACGACCATGCCCTTATCCTTGCCAATATTGTTCAAAGCTTGCTCCGTTTCCTGCGGGGGAATGGCTCTGCTTTTTCCAAAGCTTCCTTCCGCAATATTGATGAAGGTGCCTTTATCTGCCGACGAACGTTTGCTGGAAAATTTGCTGAACGTCTTTACAATAAAAACACTTGTTTTTCTGTGGAAAACATTGTATCATGGTTTCATGCGAAATGCAAGTTATGTTTTCGAAATGAGGAATGACAAATGAAACTGTTTTATAGCACGCGGGGCGACAAAACCGGCGTTACAGCGCCGGAGGCTGTGCTGCGCGGCATCGCGCCGGACGGCGGGCTTTATATGCCGGAGGAAATTCCCTCCATACCGGTTCAGGAGCTGATGGATGCGGATTTCTGCGCCATGGCGCGGCGCATCCTCGCGGCCTACCTGCCCGGCTATACGCAGGAGGAGATCGATCAATGCGTGCAGCGCGCCTATGCCGATAAGTTTGACGCAGCGGAGATCACCCCCCTGCGGCAGGTGGGCGATCAATATGTGCTGGAGCTGTTCCACGGTCCCACCGCAGCCTTTAAGGATGTGGCGCTCTCCGTGCTGCCCCAGCTGATGCGTACTGCCATGGAGAAGCTGGGCCGGACGGAGGATATCCTCATCCTCACCGCCACCAGCGGCGATACCGGCTCCGCAGCGCTCACCGGCTTCTGCGATGTGCCGGGCATACGCATCATCGTGTTCTACCCGGAAAAGGGCATCAGCCCCATCCAGCGCGCCCAGATGACCACCATACGCGGCGGCAATATCGGCGTGTGCGCCATCGATGGAAACTTTGACGACGCCCAGACCGGCGTGAAGAATATCTTTGCCCGCATGGACGAAGCCTTCCTCCGCCAGCAGCACATCAGCCTCTCCAGCGCCAATTCCATCAATATCGGCCGATTGGTTCCGCAGATCGTATATTATTATTTTGCCTATGTCGAGCTGGTTCGCCAAGGCAGGCTGCGCTTGGGCGATAAGCTTAACTTCAGCGTGCCTACCGGCAATTTTGGCGATATTCTGGCTGGCTACCTTGCCAAGCTCTCCGGTCTGCCGGTGGGCAGGCTCGTGTGCGCCTCCAATGCCAACCGCGTGCTTACGGACTTCTTCCAGACCTCCGTCTATAATAAAAACCGCGCGTTCGTGGTCACGACCTCTCCCTCCATGGATATCCTCGTTTCCAGCAATCTGGAGCGGCTGCTCTTCCTCGCGCTGGATGGCGATGCACAGGCGGTGAAGCAGCGCATGGAGCTTCTGCGCCGGGATGGCAGCTATAGCATGCCAGAGGCTGCCATGGAGCGGATGAACGCCTGCTTTGCAGCCTTCTACGCCGATGATAAAATGGCTGCCGACGCCATCGCCCGCGTCTTTGCCGATACCGGCTACGTCATGGATCCCCACACGGCGGTGGCTTGGCGTGCAGCGGAGGATTACCGGCGGGATAGCGTCGATAGCGCGCCCTGTGTGGTGCTCTCCACAGCCTCTCCCTGCAAGTTTCCGGCGAGCGTGCTCTCTGCCCTCGGCCAGAGCCTGCCAGAGGATGCGCAGGCGCAGCTGGACGCGCTGGAGAAGCTCAGCGGCACAGCCTGCCCCGCAGCCCTCGACGGCGTGCTGGGGCGCGAGGTGCGCTTCAACGATGTCATTGCTCCTCAGGATATGATGGAATATGTAAAGAGAAAGGCGGCGCTACGATGATTACCATTCGCGTGCCGGGCACCACGGCAAACCTCGGCCCCGGCTTCGATTGCCTCGGCCTCGCGCTGGGCGTGTACGGCTACTTCACCTTCGAGGAGCGGGAGAGCGGGCTGGAGTTTGAAAATGTGGCTCCCGAGTTTCAAAATGAGGAAAACCTCGCCATCAAGGCCTACCGCCGCGCCATGACGGAGATGGGTCTTCCCCAGCCGGGCATCTACCTGCATATTGAGAGCGATATCCCCGTGTCCAGCGGACTGGGAAGCAGCGCCAGCCTGATCGTGGCCGGCGTGGTTGCCGCCAACGAGCTGCACGATCGGCTGCTGGATCGCCAGACCCTGCTCAACCTCGTGACCGAGCTGGAGGGGCATCCTGATAACGTGGCTCCCGCGCTGCTGGGCGGCGTCACAGCCTCGATTATGTACCGCAGGGACGTAATCACCATGCAGTGCCCCATCTCTGATAAGCTGCGCTTTGCCGTGCTCATTCCCGATTTCAGCCTATCCACCCAAGCCATGCGTGCGGCGCTGCCCAAGCAGATACCCTTTGCCGACGCAGCCTTCAATATTGCCCATGCGGCGGTGCTGCTCAAGGCGCTGGAGGCGGGCGACTTTGACGCCATCGCCGCAGCCATGAGCGATCGGCTGCACCAGCCCTACCGCGCACCCCTGATCCACGAATACGATGAGGTTCGCACCCGCGCCCGGCAGTGCGGCGCACTGGGCTTTGCCATCAGCGGTGCTGGCCCCACGCTGCTGTGCATCTATCAGGACGAGGGCTTCTACTGGCGCATGAAGCAGGCGGTTCGCAGCCTGAGCCATCAGTGGCGGGTCATGCCGCTGCCCGTGGATCGCGTGGGCGCGGTGGTCGTCGGCGGCGGCGCTTGAGGCTTGGCAAGCAACAGGAGGTTAGCAGATGAAGAGCGATTATCTCATCGTCCATAAGAAAATTCTGCCCGCATATTTCGATAAGGTGTTGGCTGCCCGCAGGCTCATCGAGAGCGGCGCGGTGCGGGATGTGAGCGCCGCTGTGCGCGAGGTGGGCATTTCCCGCAGTACCTATTATAAGTATAAGGATTATATCTACAGCCCTGATAGCGGCGAGATGGGTCGCCGGGCGGTGATCTCCATGCTCCTCAGCCATGAGATCGGCGTGCTCTCCACGGCGCTCAACCGGCTTTCCGCCACGGGAGCCAACGTGCTCACCATCTCCCAGAGCCTGCCCATCCGCGGCGTAGCCAGCGTGATTATGACGCTGGACATCGCCGAAATGAGCGTGAACCTGGATGCTGTTTCCCAGCTGCTGGAGGAAATTCCCGGCGTGGAAAATGTCCAGCTGGTGTCGGTGGAATAGGTCGAGCAGAAACAGGCAATAAGAAAAGAGTAATAAGAAAAGCATAATACGCATAATATAATGCGGCGGAT
>CAYWLE010000098.1:0-6889 GCA_964458825.1 uncultured Oscillospiraceae bacterium
CAGGACGATGTGCGCACCCGCCTGCGCCGCGGCGAGCTGGAGCATGAGATCGTGGAGATCGAGGTGGAGGAGGTCAAGCCGCAGGCAGATATCCCCGGCATGGATATGAACATGAACGATGTGCTGGGCAATATCCTGCCGAAGAAGACCAAGCTGCGCAAGGTGGAGGTTCGGGAGGCTCGCAAGATCCTTCAGGCAGAGGAGGAAACCAACCTCATCGATATGGATGCAGTCTACACCGAGGCAATCGATCGTGCGGAGCAGCACGGCATTGTATTTCTGGATGAGATAGACAAGGTTGCCGGTCGCGGTAGCAGCCACGGCCCCGATGTATCCCGCGAGGGTGTGCAGAGGGATATTCTGCCCATCGTGGAGGGCTCCACCGTCAATACCAAGTATGGTCCGGTGAAGACCGACCACATGCTCTTTATCGCCGCAGGCGCATTTCACGTGGCGAAGGTGACGGATCTGATCCCTGAATTGCAGGGTCGCTTCCCTGTGCGGGTGGATCTCCAGCCGCTGACTGTGGAGGATTATAAGCGCATCCTCACCCAGCCGGAGAACGCGCTGATCCGCCAGTACCAGCTGCTGCTGGGCGTGGATGGCGTGAGCCTCGATTTTCAGGAGGACGCGCTGGAAACCATTGCGCAGTATGCTTGGCAGGAAAATGAAACCGCTGAGAACATCGGCGCACGCCGCCTGCACACCATGCTAGAGAGGATACTCAACGACATCGCATTCAATGCCGGCGGCGGGGACGCACCGGAGATATGCGTGACCATCGATGCAAATTACGTCAATGCCCAGCTGGGTGCCGACGCACATGCAAAGGATGTGCGCAAATATATTCTGTAGCTTTCATTGCCTTGATAAGACAGACCACCCTCCCGAACGAGGGTGGTTTTTCTGTATTTGCATATATTCTGTCCTGCATGGCAAAACTAGTGCATACATAATCTATGCGCTCTTTGCGTATGCGCCTAATAAAAGCCAAAGGACGTGAATCATTTTGAAAGCGATTATCATGGCTGGTGGCGAAGGAACGCGCCTGCGACCCTTGACCTGCGATTGTCCCAAGCCTATGCTGCGCCTGATGGGGCGGCCGCTGATGGAATATGCCGTTGAGCTGGCGAAGGGGCTTGGCATTAAGGAGCTTGCCGCAACGCTTGGCTACCTGCCGGATAGCATACAGGATCACTTCGGAGATGGCAGCCGCATGGGTGTGAAGCTGCGCTGCTATGTGGAAAAAACACCGCTGGGTACGGCGGGCAGCGTGGGTCAGGCGCGGGATTTTCTGGATGAGCGCTTCATCGTGCTCTCCGGCGATGGCATCGCCGATCTCGACCTGCGCGAGGCGATCGCCTTTCATCATCAGCGGCATGCGCTGGCGACGCTGGTGCTCTACCGCTGTCCGCAGCCGCAGGAATATGGCATGGTTGTGACCGATGAGGATGGTCGTATCCGTGCTTTCCATGAAAAGCCCGGCCGCTGCGATGTATATTCTGACCGCATCAACACCGGTATCTACATTCTGGAGCCGGAGATATTTAAGTATATACCAGAGGGTCAGACGCTGGATTTTGGTCAGGAGCTCTTCCCGGCGCTCTTGCGGGATGGCTTGCCGCTGTTTGGCTTTTGCTTGGCTGGTTATTGGTGTGATGTGGGCGATGTGGGCGCTTATCTGCGCGTTCATGCGGATGCTTTGGATGGAAAAATACGCCTGCCGGGACTGTGCCCGAGCATAGAGGGCGCGATGCTGGAGAGCGGCTGCATCCTCCGCTATCCCTGCTATATTGCGCCGGGGGCAAGGGTCTGTCGGGGCGCGCAGGTGGGTCCCTATGCCTTTGTGGGAGCGGGAAGCTGCGTCTATCCGGGCGCTGGGGTCAAGCGCAGCGTGGTGCTGGATGGCGTGCAGATCGCTTCCGGCGCACAGCTTCGAGGCTGCGTGGTTGGCAGCGGCGCGGCGATCGGCGAGGGTGCGCAGCTCTATGAGGAGAGCGTGGCAGGCAGCCGCTGCTGTGTGGGTGCGCGGGCAGTGCTTCCGGCAGGAGTCAAGCTCTGGCCGGAGAAGCAGGTTCCCGAGGGCGACCGACCCGATGCAAACGTGGTTTGGGGCTCGCGGCGGGAGCAGCGCTTCATTGGCGGGGCGCTGCATTTGGATTCTCCCGCGCAGGCAAGCCGCTGTGCCGGAGCCGTCATTGCCCATAGCCGACCGCGGGAGCTGCTGCTGGGCAGGGGAGGCTCCACTGTCGCGGCAGCCATGTGGCATGCCGTGGCTGCGGGTGCGATGGCGCAGGGGGTGCAGCTGATCGATGCCGGCGTTTCCTCCCTGCCCCAGCTTCGGCATGCGCTGCGAAGCCTGCATGCCGACGGCGCAATGCTGGTGGAGGAGGACAGGCTTCTGCCGCTGAACCAACTGGGAGCCTGCCTTGCGGAGAAGGAGCAGCGCGCCATACTCAGGCTATGCGAGCGGCAGGATTTCTCCGGGCCGTTTATGAGCGTCACCCATTCCATGCAGAGCGCAGGCAGCACCGACGTCGCCTATGTTGCTTCCGCAGCCGCCCGCTTTACCGCTGATCCACGCCTTGCGCCGCCCGTGGCGCTCTGCTGTGCGGATCGCCACACGCTGGAGCTTGCCGAGCGTGCCTTCACCCGTGCAGGGCTGCGGTTGCGCTGCGAATGGAACTGCGAGGGCTTCGAACCGGAGCCGGGGGAGTTTGGCATACTGCTCTCCCCCAGTGGGGAGGAGGCGCTGCTGGCCGATGAGGGCGGGCGCTTTGACGAAACCCAGCGTCAGCTTGCCTGCGCTTGGGTGTTGCTGGAGGATGGAGCCAAGCGGCTGATACTGCCCCTGAACGCCACGCGAGCCATAGAAACGCTGGCTGGCAGCTATGGCGCACACGTGAGCTACCCCAGCGGGGAGCGTGCGGCATGGATGAATGCCGTTGCACAGGCGGAGCCGGGGCAGCTTCGCCTGCAATGCGATGGGCTGTGCTTTGCGCTGCGCTTCCTATCGCTGCTGGTTGAGAAGGGGCTGGACAGCCTGCACTGGCGCAGGCAGCTTCCGCCGGTCTACCGCAGCGCACGCATGCTGCGCATGCCCATCGACCGCAGCGCAGCCGTGCTGCATGATCTGGCGCAGGATGCACCGGAGGCGGAGATGGGCGGCGGGCTGCGCTTGAGCCGAAGGGATGGCGGCTGGGCTTGGTTGGCTCCCGATGAGGCTGGCTCCCGGCTGGAGATCATTGCCGAGGCTGGCGATATGGAGGCTGCGGAGGGCATGTGCGATTTTTATGAGGGCAGGTTGAAGGAGCTGCTGGCTGCGCAGATACAGGATGGGAATTGAAAAATACGGTCTTTCGTGCTAGAATAGATGCAGCCTGATGAAAAGGCGCTTTAATCAGGATACGGAGGAAGAAACATGACCCGCGAGGCTTTTAATGCTCTATTCAATGCAGCACCGGTGATCTTGGATGGTGCGACGGGATCAAACCTGCGTGCGGCAGGCATGCCGGCGGGGGTATGCACCGAGGCATGGATACTGGAGCATCCAGAGGCGCTCAGGAGCCTTCAGCGCGCCTATGCCGAGGCAGGCAGCCAGATCATATATGCGCCGACCTTCGGCGCCAACCGCTTCACGCTGGCGATGTACGGCATGGAGGACAGGGTGGAGGAGATGAACCGGCGGCTGGTTGCGCTGAGCTTGGAGGCTGTGGATGGCCGCGCCATGGTTGCCGGAGATATCACCACCACGGGCAAGCCTGTGGGTGCGGAGGGTGCGCCGGGCTATGAGGAGCTGCTGGACATCTATGCGCAGCAGGCACGGGCACAGCTGGCGGCTGGGGTGGAGCTGTTTGCCATTGAAACCATGTTGGGCGTGACGGAGTGCAGCGCGGCCATAGAGGCTGTGCGCTCGATATGCGATCTGCCGATACTTTGCACCATGACGCTGGATGCGGTGGGCGGCGCTTACTTTGACGGCGATGCGGAGCAGGCTGCCCAGCAGCTGCCCCTGCTGGGTGCGGATGCGGTGGGAGTGAACTGCGGGCAGGGGCCGGAGCTTTATGAGGGTGTGATTGCGCGGATGGCGGAGGTTTCCGAGGTTCCGCTGATCGCCAAGCCAAACGCCGGTCTGCCGGTGATGCAGCCGGATGGAACGGCGCTTTACTCCATGTCGCCGGGCAGGTTTGCCAGAAGCATGCTCAGGCTGAAGAACTGTGGCGCACGCATGCTGGGCGGCTGCTGCGGAACCACGCCGGAGCACATCGCCATGCTGAGCACGATCTGCGGCTGAGCTTCATTTATCAAATCGAAAATAGAAAATAAGACCTCACGAGGCGGGCTTTGCTTCGTGAGGTCATAATATTTATGGGATTATTTGCTTGGAGATCAGGCTACCTTGCTGGCTTCTTCCTCCTCGAGGATGCGGTAGGCAACCTTGCCGACCAGCGTCTTGGGCAGCTCGTCGCGGAACTCGATCTCATAGGGCATGGCATACTTGGCGATGTTCCTGCGGCAGTAGTCCATGATCTTCTCGCGGGTTTCGTCATTGCACTCATAGCCGGGCTTGAGCACGATGAACGCCTTGACCTTCTGCATCTTATAGGGATCCTTCACGCCGATGACGCAGGACATATGCACGCATTCGTGGGCGTCCAGCAGGTTTTCGATCTGAGAGGGATATACATTGTAGCCGGAGGTGACGATCATGCGCTTGATGCGCTGGCGGAAGTAGATGAAGCCATCCTTGTCCATCACGCCGAGGTCGCCGGTATGCACCCAAGTGAGGCCGTCGGCATGCTTGCGCAGGGTATCTGCGGTTTCCTGCGGATGGTTCACGTACTCGAGCATGACGGTGGGACCTGCAAGGCAGATTTCACCCTCTGCGCCGTAGGGAACCTCCTCCTCAGTGCCGGGCTTGACGATTTTATAGTAGGTATCCGGGAAGGGGATGCCGATGGAACCCTCGCGGGCAAAGCCGGTGGGGGTGAGGCAGCTGGCAGTGACGCATTCGGTGGTGCCATAGCCCTCGCGAACCTCGATGGAGGCGTTGTGATCCTTCAGGAAGGCGTCGATGCGCTTCTTCAGCTCCACGGGCAGGGAATCGCCGCCGGAAAACATGCCCTTCAGGCAGGAGAGATCCAGCTTTTCCAGACCCTCGATGCGCAGCAGCGCCTCATAGAGGGTGGGTACGCCTGCAATGAAATTGGGCTTATGCTTGGCAAGCAGCTCGGCATAGGTCTTGGGGGTGAAGCGGGGAACCAGCACGCAGTGGCCGCCGTTGATGAGCATGGAATGGATGCTCACACCCAGACCGAAGCCATGGAACATGGGCATGACGGCCAGCATCTTGTCGCCGGGAGCAAACATGGGGTTGGTTGCCACGATCTGTGCGCCCAGAGCGTTGAAGTTCAGGTTGGAGAGCAGTATGCCCTTGGTGGTGCCGGTGGTGCCGCCGCTATAGAGGATGACCGCGCCATCGGTGGCGGGGCGCTTTACCCGAGGATCGCCGGTGAATGCCTTGCCGCCCTTGATGAACTGCTTCCAAGTGATGTGGGCATTGTCGTTGGGCAGCTTATCGATCTTGCGACCCTGGGTGAGCGCATAGCCCAGCTTCATCACGCCGCCCAGAGCATCGCCGATGCTGGTGACGATCAGGTGCTTCAGGGTGGGCACGTTTTTGCGGATGTTGGCAAACTTGCCGTAGAACTGATCCAGCGTGATGGCTGCCACGGACTGGGAATCCTTCAGGTAGAACTCGATCTCACCCTCGGCGGAGAGGGGATGGATCATGTTGGCGATGGCGCCGATCATATTTACAGCATAGAACATGCTCACGGCCTGCGGGCAGTTGGGCAGGGCGATGGTTACGCGATCATTCTTTTCCACGCCGATGGCGCGCAGGGCACGGGCACAGGTGTGGATATCCTCCACAGCCTTGCGATAGCTGGTATTTCCGCCCATGAAGTCATAGGCAATGAGCTCGGGACTCTGGGCTGCGATGCGCTCAACTGCCTCGCACATGCCGCCGTCGAAATAATCCAGATGGGCAGGGATGCCGTTCATGAAAGGCATCCAAGGGGTCTTTACGGAATCAGGATAGGAAAAATTCACAGGTTTACCTCCTCGTTTGCAGGACGATCCAGCAGCTCAGGATGTTCCATGATGTGCTTGAAGATCTTGATGGTTTTGCTATAGTAGTAGCCGTCGGCAATGCGCTCGTCCAGCGTAATGCCCAGCGGCAGCATTTCGCGCATTTCATAGGAGCCGTCGCTGCTGAATACCGGCGCCATATGCTTTTCACCGATAACCACGAACAGCGAGCAGGTGCCCCAGTTGCTCAGGTGATGGTAGCCAGCCTTCAGCCCGATGGAGCCGAGGTTGGACAGAAATACGCTGGCATGGTTCGGGTCGGTCTTGATAAGCTCGTAGGGAACCTTGCCGTAGTAATCCAGCCGGTGCAGTATCCAGCCCAGCGGACGGAGAATGAAGCGGGGCAGCTTCATCAGAATCGCCATGAAATCGGTGGAATTATCCAGCTTGTCCTCCCGGCGACACTCGAAGATCTCCTTCATGATCTCCTCATGGAAGGAATCGATGGTGGTATCCGGGCCGAACTTCTTGAAGGCGAGCGCCTCATGGGAGGAATCCTCAAAGCGCTTTTTGATGGTGAACGCCACGGAAAGGTGGTTGCGGCTGTAGAGGCGGTTGCCCTTGACGAAGTAGTTCATCTTGGGACGCAGGGTAATGGTTTTTACCAGCGCGCATGCCACGCAGTGGAAGATGGTATAGCGGTGCGCCTTATCCAGCCCCTCGTTCTTCTTTGCAAGGAAGGCGTTGAGGGGGCCGAGGTCGATCTCCTCCTGAATGAAGGCCTCGTTATCGGCAC
>CAYWLE010000099.1:0-6852 GCA_964458825.1 uncultured Oscillospiraceae bacterium
GCACCATCCATTAAGGCGGCGGACATCGGCGTGGACATGGGCGTCACCGGCACGGACGTGACCAAGAATGTGGCGGACATGGTGCTTGCCGACGACAACTTTGCCACCATTGTGGGCGCTGTGGAAGAGGGCAGGCGGATATACGACAACATACGCAAAGCGATCCAATTCCTGCTTGGCTCGAACATGAGCGAGGTTATCGCCATATTTGCCGCCACGCTGATGGGCTTTACCATACTGAAGCCGGTACACCTTTTATGGATCAACCTCATTACCGACTGCTTCCCGGCGCTGGCGCTGGGCATGGAGCGTGCGGAGCCGGACGTGATGCGTCGCAAGCCTCGCAGCGCCAAGGCGGGCGTGTTTTCCGGTGGCATGGGGCTGGACGTGGCTTACCAAGGGGTGCTGGTTTCCGCGGTGGTGCTGCTGTCCTATTTCATCGGTCACTTTATGGAAACGGGCGGCTGGACGATCACCAACAGCGCCCACGGCGCCACCATGGCATTCATGACCATGAGCATAGCGGAGATATTCCACAGCTTCAACATGCGCTCCCAGCGGGGCAGCATATTTGCGCTGCATGGGCAGAACCGGGCGCTGTGGCTCGCGGGCGTCGTATCCTTTGCCGCCACGGTGCTGGTATGCGAGGTTCCCGCGCTGGCGCAGGTATTTGAGTTCACCTCCGTGTCCTTTGGCGAGTTTGCCGTCGCCATTGGTTTGGGCGCGCTGGTGATACCGGTGGTGGAGGGAGTGAAGCTGCTCCAGCGCAGGCTGGGCAAAAGGAAGGAAAAGTAAGCTCATATAAAGACAAACCCAACCATTTTCCTTGAATGGTTGGGTTTGTTATGTCGGTTGACTTTAGCGCCGCCTTTTCAAAAGCTCCGGCAGGCGAGCCACGCCGGGGATCAGGGCGACCGCCATGCACAGCGCGCACTCGACGCCGACATAGGTGATATTATAAACCAGCGAATAGATGAGCGCGCCCTGCTCGCCGGCATATTCCGCGAAGAACACCACGCCGGAGAGCACCGCCATGATATACTTGCCCATATAGCCAAAGAGCACCGCGGCGGGGAGCTTCAGGAGTTTGGGCAGCGGCAGGGCATAGCCAAGGCAGGAGAGCGCCACCGCGCCATACGCCATGGGATAATCCACCAGCAGCTGGATGGGATGGATGACATAGGGATCGATCAGCAGATCCAGCAGACCGAACACGAAGCCAACCAGCATGCCCGGCAGCGGCCCGTAGCTCACAGCAAAGATCACCAGCGGCAGCAGCGCGATCAGCTTGATGGAGCCGCCCATGGGCATTCTATAGATCACGATCATGCCCATGATATAGCTCAGGGCAATGCACAGCGCCGCCTTGGCAAGCAGCGCGGCATCCCACTTGATCCGTTTTGCAGAAAACCACAGCGCCACAGCCATGCCAACCAGCAGCACGGCTATGGTAATCAGGCTGGACGCGGTCATTACGCCGGTATAGGGCTCCTCCTCCGCCAATGCAGGCAGAGCGAGCGTCAGCAGGAGTATCAGTATCATCAAAGCAGTGAAAAACCTTTTCATTTGTCTACCTCCGTCTGTTTTCCCCGCATGAGAGCATGCCGCCGAGGCTTGGCATGTGTATATCCATAACGAAACCCGCCTGCCCTCATATGCGAGGACAGGCGGGAAACGGATACTGCGATCCGGCCATGATCTACAGTGTACGCTTCCCTCCGGTGGGATTACCCACATCAGGTTCCAAGGGACCGAACGCAAGCGTTCATCTCAGTCTTTCGACGCCCCCAGCGGTGATTTTGGTATGGAATTTGGGTTTCCGACTTGCAAGCCGATCGAGCTGAAAGCAGCGCCGAGGCAGCTTTTCATTTCGATCGACTGTATTTTAGCAGATAATCAGGGCGCTGTCAAGGCTTGGAAACGGATTTATTCAGGGCTGCTGCTCCCCTGCCTGCCCGGCTCTGCCATAGATGCGCTCATATTCGGGGCTTGGCGCGCCGCCAGCATCATACAGCAGCAGCGGAGGCAGCCAGTGCAGGCCGCTTCCGCCGCCCTTGACAGCCTCGATCAGCACAAGCTTCGGCGCTTTATCCGCCCGGGCATGCACGCTGCGCAGCCGCTTGGGCGCGAGGGAGCACGCCTGCATCGCCTGCATCATCTCGAAGGCACGCGGCGCTGGATAGACCACGCAGAACCTGCCGCCATACTTGAGCAGCTTATCCGCCGACCCGGCAACCTCCAGTGGGGTCAGGTCGTCCTCATGGCGGGCAATGCGCTCCGGCTCATTGCGGCTGGGCAGCGTCCTCCCCTGCCCTCCATAGGGCGGGTTGCACACTACCAGCGATGCAAAGCCCCGACCCAGCGTCTGCCAAGCCTGCCGCATATCGCCCGCATGCACCCGAACGCGGCCGGACATGCCGTTGAGCTCCACGCTGCGCCGCGCCATATCCGCCATATCCGGCTGAAGCTCCACGGCGTCCAGCTGAAGCATGGGTTCATGGGCGGCCATGAGTATGGCGATGGCTCCGTTTCCACAGCCAAGATCCACAGCAAGATCCTGCCGCCGGGGACGGGCAAAGTCCGCCAGCAGCACCGCATCCGTGCCGAGGCAGAAGGTTCCCTGCCGCTGGATCAGGCGGCAGCCGCCGACCTGAAGATCATCCAGCCGCTCGCCCGGCTTTAATTCGATCCCTTTATCGATCCCTTTATTGATCCCTTTTTCTATCATAATCCTCTATCAGCCTGCCACGCCGGCAGCAAAGACGGCTTCCACATCCATCATATCCAGATAACGCATCACGATATAGCCGCTATCATCGGCACAGATCAGTGCGCCGTCGCTCAGCGCCACGCCGCATATCTCCCTGCCGTTTGCCGTGACAAAGAGTATCTGCCCGGCAAGCACGCCATCCAAGCTCTCCAGCCGATCCACCTGAAGCTGCTCCCGGGCAAAGAGGGGGAAGCCGCACTTGAGATAGACATAGCGCACAAAATCAAAGCCATCCTGAAGAGCTGCCGGCTGACCCAGCTGGGCGGTGGCTGTGCGGGCAGCCTGAAGGCAGCCGCCCTCATCCAGCGCGAGCATATCCGTCTGCGCCGCCTCCGCCGCGGCATAGGAAACCACGTTGGGGGAATTGAAGCGGGTCTGGGTGAGGTTATCCGCCATGCCGCTCACCTCAAGCCCATTTGCCTGCTGGAACTGCATCACCGCAAGCTCGGTCTGCATGCCGAAATCCGCGCCCACGGCATAGCCAAGCTCGCTGAGCCGCTGCAAAAGCGCGTCAACCTCCGCCCCGCTCTCGCCCCGACGCAGTGCAGCCACATCCCGAATGCGGGCGCTCACATCGCTATAGAGCAGGGTGCAGGTGTTCATATCCACATCGCCGCTTGGCTCCAGTCCATTTGCCGTCTGGAAGCGCTTAACAGCCTGCTGGGTGCCATCGCCATATCTGCCGGTGCAAGCGCCCCGGAAAAGGCTCTTCTCCCGCAGCCAGAGCTGGATGCGCCGCACATGATCGCCGCTCTCCCCCACGGAGGCGCAGCTCTCCCGCAGGAAGGACTGCCACGAAACCGCCGTGCCGCTATAGATGCGCAGGTAAACGCCGCTATCCGCCACGCCGCTCGGCTCCAGCCCATTTGCCAGCTGGAAGCGATAGACAGCCTCCTCGGTGGCGCGACCATATGCGCCGTCGCACGCGCCGCTGAAGTATTCCAGCTGCCTGAGCGCCCTTTGCAGGCGAAGCACATCATCGCCATAGGAGCCGTTGGCAAGCACGGCAAGCTGGCTCTGCTGGGCGGCAAGGCTGGAGATATAGTCCTGCTGGGCAAGCGCGGCTTCGCTCATCAGCAGCGCCACGGTGCTCTCGTCCGCCGTGCCGGTAATGGCAAGCCCGTTGGCGCGCTGGAAGTTGCGCAGGGCATTGAGCGCCACCGCGTCCATCTCGCCGGTGCAGGCGCTGTCCCGGTAGCCAAGCTCATAGAGCCGGTGATCCACAGCCAGCAGATCCACCGCGCCCGCGCTCACCTCCGCGCAGCCACAGCCAAGCGCCGCTATCAGCGCCGCAAGCAGGCAGATATTTATGATTCTAATCAGATTGAATGTAGCTTTCATCGCTTCCTCCGCAGGCGGCACGCCGCCGAAGCCGGATCATATGTCAAATGCGTTTTCATGAGGCGCAGCCGTCATTTGCGACAGCTATCCAGCTACAATTATACATGAACCAGCGGCGCTATACCATAAGGAGCGAAGGAATGTCACAATCTCATACGTTTTCCGTCAAAATGGATGTTAAGCCACATTTACTTAATTGCATTATAAATTTAACAAAGCAGATTTTCCAGTCGAAGCGCGTCGGTTTTTTCACCTTTGTTAAGCATTTTAGTAACAAAAGCGGCGATCGCTTGGTGGAAACTGCCGCTTATGCATGGTATAATTTTGAGCATCATGGAGCGTGGGGAGCTATACCCTGCGCTTGGCTTAGGAGTTGGGAAAAGATGCTTGACGTATTGATCATCGGCGCAGGCGTGGTTGGCTGCGCAGTGGCACGGGAGCTGAGCCGATTCAGCCTCAGCATTGCCGTGCTGGAGAAGGAGGAGGACGTTGGCGCCGGCACATCCAAGGCAAACAGCGCCATCATCCATGCGGGCTTTGACGCCGAGGCAGGCAGCCTGAAGGCGCGCTTCAACGTGGAGGGCTGCGCAATGATGCCAGCGCTTGCCGAGGAGCTGGACATACCCTTCCGGCGCAATGGTTCGCTGGTTGTGGCGCTGACCGAGGAGGACATACCAAAGCTTGAGGCGCTCAAGGCGCGCGGCGAGGTAAACGGCGTGCCGGGGCTTCGCATGCTCAGCGGCGATGAGGCGCGTGCCATGGAGCCTGCCCTCTCACCCGAGATACCGGCCGCGCTGCACGCACCCACGGCGGGCATCGTATGTCCCTTCGAAATGACGCAGGCTCTGGCGGAGAACGCCTGCGTAAACGGCGTGGAATTTCACCTTGGCTGCCGCGTGGACAGCATTGAAGCCATCGACGGCGGCTACCGCGCGCATGCCGGCGATGAGCTGATCGAGGCGCGGGTCGTGGTCAACTGTGCGGGGCTTTACAGCGCCCAGCTGCACAACCAGCTATGCGAGGACAAGCTGCACATCCGTCCCCGCCGCGGCGAATATCAACTGCTGGATCGCAAGGCAGGATCGCTCGTATCGGCAACCATCTTTCAGGCGCCGGGCAAGCTTGGCAAGGGCGTGCTGGTGACTCCGACGGTACACGGCAACCTGATGATCGGTCCCACCGCCGAGGATATTGACGATCCCGAGGCGACCTGCACCACTGCCGAAGGGCTTAAAAAGGCTGCCGACACCGCAAAGCTCAGCGTGCCGGGCGTACCCTTCCGGCAGGTCATCACCTCCTTTGCCGGTCTGCGCGCCCATCTGGACGGCGACAGGCACGATTTCTGCATTGGTCAGCCGCTGCCCGGCTACCTCGAGGCGGCGGGAGTGGAATCGCCCGGGCTGACCGCCGCGCCCGCCATCGGCAGATACCTTGCTGGCGAGGTTGCCGCGCTGCTGCAAGCCAAGCAGAAGGAGAACTTCCAAGCCACGCGGCGGGTGATCCGTCCCCGGGAAATGGAACTTGAGGCAAGGCAGGCGCTCATTCGCGAGAACCCAGCCTACGGAGCCATCGTGTGCCGCTGCGAGCAGGTGAGCGAGGGCGAGATCATAGACGCCATCCGCCGACCCCTCGGCGCACGATCCATGGACGGCGTGAAGCGCCGCACCCGTGCGGGCATGGGTCGCTGCCAGTCCGGCTTCTGCTGCTCCCGCGTGATGGAGCTTTTGCATCGGGAGCTTGGCGAGGATTTTGACATCACCAAGAGCGGCCCCGGCTCCCCCATGCTCTCAGATTTCGGAAAGGAGCGCGCATAGGATGAACCATATGGATCATGAAAGCCGCATCGAAAGGCATGACCTCATCATCATCGGCGGCGGACCGGCGGGGCTTGCCGCAGCGGTGGCTGCACGCAGGCAGGGCATTGAGGATATACTCATTCTCGAGCGCGAGGCACAACCCGGCGGCATACTCAACCAGTGCATCCACAACGGCTTTGGTCTGCACCGCTTCCATGAGGAGCTGACCGGCCCGGAATATGCCCAGCGCTGGATAGACGAAGCAAATGCTCTGGGCATACCCTGCCGCACCGGCGCGATGGTAATCGACCTGAGCAGCGAGCTTATACTGACCGTAACAGGCCGTGAAACCGGACTTATGCAGCTTCAGGCGGATGCGGTGATTCTCGCCATGGGCTGCCGGGAGCGTCCCCGGGGCGCGCTGAACATACCCGGCTACCGTCCCGCAGGCATCTATTCCGCTGGCGCTGCCCAGCGGCTGATCAATATCGAGGGTCGCATGCCGGGCAGGGAGGTCGTTATACTTGGTTCCGGCGATATCGGGCTTATCATGGCGCGGCGGCTCACCTTGGAGGGCGCGCATGTGAAGGCTGTGGCGGAGCTGATGCCCTATTCCAGCGGGCTGCGGCGCAACATCGTGCAGTGTCTGGACGATTTTGGCATACCGCTGAAGCTGAGCCACACGGTGGTTGACATAAGGGGCAAGCGCCGCGTGGAGGGCGTGGTTCTGGCGCAGGTGGATGCAAATCGCCAGCCCATAGCCGGCACGGAGGAGCTGATCGACTGCGACACCCTGCTGCTGTCGGTTGGTCTGCTGCCGGAGAACGAGCTGAGCGAGCTGGCTGGCGTGGCGATCGATCCTGCAACCTCGGGCCCCGTGGTTCGTGAAAATCTGGAAACCAGCGTGCCGGGCGTGTTCGCCTGCGGCAACGTGCTGCATGTGCA
>CAYWLE010000100.1:0-6767 GCA_964458825.1 uncultured Oscillospiraceae bacterium
CTGCTACAGTGGATATTTATCCGCAGGCGCGTAGCTGCGACCCGGCGACAGCCGACGATAGGGAATCATTCCCTTTGGCAGGGGTTTGGGGACAGAGTTCCCGATGTAACCCCCGTTCTCCCCTGTACCTCAGCGCACCTCCCGGGGCTTTTCCTCCTTCACCACGCCGATGGGGAACTCGCATATGCGCAGCGGAGCATCGCCATAGGGCACCAGCTCCACAATATCCAGCGTTTCCTTGCCAAACTTGGGAACCATCGGCACAGCGGCGCAGCTGCCGCCATCCATTTCCCAATCGATCTTGGCGCACTTCACCATCACGCCCACAGCGCTTTCACCCACGCCGAAGCGGGAGATATCCTCCTCGATCTGGATCAGCTTCATAGGTTCGTCACGAACCAGCGCGCGCTGCCAGCCATCGCTTGGCTCGGCACAGATGCCGTCCACGGTTTCCTCCCAGCGAAGCTCAGGTCGCAGCGCCATAAGCAGCGGGCCGACCTCGATCGCGCCGGACTGGTGATACCAGCGGGTCATGCGGGGGGCGGCAGGCATTTCGAGGCGGATCACCTCGCTGCCCGTCCATTTGCGGCGGATGCAGGCGCTTTCGTTGGCGCGAACCTGCATGATCTCGCCGTCGGGCAGGTAGATCATGCTCTGGCGTGCCCAGAAGGGTATGCGCAGGTAGAGGGGGAACTCCGCAGGACGCTTGACATTGACGCTGATTTCCACATTCTGCATGAAGGGATAGCCGCCGCCAACGCGGATGCGCACGGGCACGCCGTCCAGCGTGGTGCGCACGGTGCAGGGTGCATAGCTGATGGAAGCCAGACCGCCGTCATTGGTGGCATACCACTGGGCAGCCACAAACCTCGGCCAAGCCTGATGGCAGGCGGCACAATCGATGTTGTTTTCAGCGCGGCGGAAGAGGCAGGCGCTTTCATCCTCGTTGTACCACCGGCGCTTGTCCTTGCTCAACCTGATCTGGTTTGCCTGCTGCACCCGCTGGAAGGCGTTCATATCCGGGGTGAAGGCGGCAGCCAGAGCATTATAAGCAAGCTTTTCCAGTATATCCGCAGGCTCGGAGCCAAAATCGCCGATGCCGAGCAGGGTTTCCATGCTGTTCATCAGCTCAACCACCGCCTGTAGGCTGCTGCCCTGCGTGGGGTTGGAGCCGTTGATGTGGCGGTCGCAGGTAAAGATGCCGCTTGCCACGCCGTGGTGCTTCATCAGCTTCTCCCAGCCGAAACGGAAGCCGCCCTGCTCCTTGAAGCCGCTCTTGAACATGTTGATCACGCCGGGCGTTTTCAGCCCCATGGCGAGGTTCACGCCATCGGTCTGGTGATACTGGCAGTGGAAATAGGGGCGCTTGCCAGCCTCCAGCGGCTCGTCCTTTTCCTCGCCCAGCGCCTCGCGCAGCCGATCCCAGCGCAGGGATTTGTTCATGGGCATGACATTGGAGAAGGTGTGGAAGAAGTTCGGCCAGTCCAGCGTCTGCTCCCGCAGCTTTTTGCATAGCTCCAGCAGGTGCTTCTGCCCGGTCAGATTGTATAACCACAGCGCAAGCTCCATATTATCGCCGCCGCGGGCAACTGCCCAGTCCTGCAGGGGATGGCTGGATAGGCTCTTGTACTGATACTTGAAGAAGCGATCCATCAGTATCAGCACGCGCTTGTCGTTCGTGGCGGAGAAATACAGCCTCAGCGCCCGCAGCGCGAGCACCAGCGGCCAGTAATCATGGTTATCCTCCGGGCCAAACCAGCCGTCCTCGCGCTGGCTGGCAATGATCCGATCCACCATGTGCGCTGCCTGCTGCTGAAGGGATGCATCGTCCAGCGTCCAGCCAAGGGCAATGATGCCCTCCAGATAATATACCGCACGGGTAAGATTGCCGTCCTCGCCGCGCTTCCACTCACCGTCGGCGCCAAACTCGGGGCATACGTCGGCAAACTGGCGGGTAATGCCCTGCGCCTGTGCGCGGAGCTGATCCAGCAGCCAGTCCTCCGGGCGGATGGCTCCCAGCGGCAGCGGAGATAGGGTGTTCGGCGTGAGCGGCGCCCTGTTGAAGATCGGTTTCATGTATCTGCACCTCATAAGTTGGTTGGTCTGTGGTTGGTTTGCGCTTGGTCTGTGATTGGTTTGCGGTTGGCTGCCCGTGCAAATCAAGCGGCGGTGAATAAGTATTTACCAAGCCTTCGGGCGCGCAGGCTCACTTGTCCTGCCCGGCGTCCGGCCGCTTGTGGGTGTTCTTGTGGGGATGGTATTTCTTCTGGCCGGCGGGAAGGCTCCTCTGGGAGGAGGGGTTCTTCTTGGCAGCCTCCTTCTTCTTTGCCTCGTCTGCCTGAAGATCGAAGATATGGTATTCACATTCGATGCGGCCATTATAATATCTCCTGCGGCGGGAGGCGCGCCTGCCATATTCCCGCTCGAAGCCCATATCGGCGGTGAAGGCGCAGAGCGACCAGCCGGGGTTGCGCTCCTGAAGCTTGCCCAGCTGGCGGGCCACCGCATGGGCGGCGCGGATGTTATCCAGCCGCTCGCCATAGGGCGGATTGCATACGAACACGCCCGGCTCGCCAGAGAGGGTCACGTCGCGCAGATCCTTTACCTCCAGCTCGATCCTGCCAGCCAAGCCAGCCTGACGGATGTGCCGGCGGGCAAGCTCGATGGCGTCGGGATCGATATCGCTGCCGCAGATGCGTATCTCGCGCTTGCTGCTCTCCTCATACTTCTGCTTGGCCTCGGTGCGTATCCGCCGCAGCTCCTCATGGGGCACGCAGGGCCACGCCTCCATGGCAAAGGAGCGGGTAAGCCCCGGCGCTCTGCCCAAGGCGATGAACGCCGCCTCCACCAGCAGGGTGCCCGTGCCGCAGCAGGGATCATAGAGCCGCTGCCAAGGATGCCAGCCGCTCTGCAAGATCAGCGCGGCAGCCAGAGTTTCCCGAATGGGAGCCTCGCCATTCCAAGTGCGGTAGCCGCGCTTGGATAGGGCGTCGCCGGAGGAATCGATGCAGATGGTTACGATATCGCTGCGGATGGATATATCGATCTGGAAAAGCACACCCGTTTCATCAAACCAGTCGCGCCCGTAAGCAGCCTTCATGCGCTCCACCATGGCGCGCTTGGCGATCTTCTGCACATCGCTGGGGCTCATCAGCGTGGATTTTACGCATTTGGCACGGATGGGAAAGCGGGCGTCCTCGGGCAGCAGCTTTTCCCATTCGATCTGCTTCACGCCCTGAAACAGCTCCTCAAAGCTTTCTGCCTTGAACTGACCCATCACCAGCATGATGCGGTCACAGGTGCGCAGCCAGAGGTTTGCGGTGAAGGCGTCCTCAAAGCTGCCTTCAAATTCCGCGCCGCCGATATCCATCACATGCACGTTCTGTATCCCCAGCCGCTTCAGATCGCGGCCGGTCATGCCCTCCATGCCAAAGGCGGCGCTTGCTATCCATTTCATGCTATCGTATTTACTCCGTTTCTTTTTCTTCGGGCAGTATGGCGGCGCGCAGCTGCTCCAGCGCGCTGCGCTCCGTGCGGGAGACGCTCATCTGGGATATGCCCAGCCGCTGGGCAACCTCCCGCTGGGACAGGTTTTCAAAGAAGCGCAGCAGCAGAACCTCGCGCTGCCGATCATTCAGGTAAGCCATGCCGCGCTTGAGCATATCGGCGGTTTCAAAATCGGAATAGCCGCGCTCATCGGCGCCGATGGCGTGGGCAAGGGTCAGCTGCTCGTCATCATCGCTGGTTTGCATATCCAGCGATACCGGCTGGGAGGCTGCCGCCTCCAGACCCTGAAGCACCTCGTCCTCCGTAAGACCGGAAGCCTCGGCGATCTCATCCACCCTCGGCGAACGCAGCAATGCCTGCGTAAGCTCCTCCCGAGCCTTCTCCACCATGCGCGCAAGCTCGCTGCTGCGGCGCGGCGGACGTATGCTGCGGGACTTATCCCGGAAATAGTTCTTTACCTCGCCCACCATTGCGGGCGTTACAAAGCTGGAAAACTGTATGCCGCGTGCAGGATCGAAGCGGCTGAGCGCCTTGAACAGCGCCATCGCGGCAACCTGATACAGATCATCATAATCCACGCCGCGACCGGAGAACTTCCGGGCAATGATCTCGGCAATATAGAGGTGCGCTTCGATCACGCGATCGCGATATTCCGGGCGCTGGGTACTGGCATAGAGGGAAAGCAGCCGCTCGATCTCCGCTGCGGGCAGCCTGCTGGTTTGATTGCGCATGGAGCCTTCACCTCACTGGTTCAGCGCCACGCGAAGCTCCAGCGCACGTATGCTCTCGCCGCTCATGCACAGCTCCACGCCATCCACCAAAGCCTCCAATATGCAGCCGACCACGCCCGCCTCATCGCGGCTCATGGAAACGCAGCCGGCATCGCCCTCGCCGCTTATGCGGATCACCAGCGCGCTGCCCTCCTGAGAAAAGCGCAGGCACAGCCGCGTGGGCGGCTCAGGAGAATCGATTAGGCAGCTGCAAGCCTCCTCCACGGCAAGCTTTACATCGTCCAGCCGATCCACCGTAAGCCCCGCGCGGGCAACCACGCCCGCCGTGGTGAGCCTAAGCACCAGCATCATGCTTTGCTGCGCAGGCAACTTCAGCTCCACAGCTTCCTTTAGAACGATATTCTGCATCCGTCAAAACCCCTTCGATTCGTTTTCTGCACCCGCCTGCATCGGGGGGGATCAAGGCTGAAGGCTCAGCCATCCTACTCCCCCTAATTAACCATTTTGATTATAAAATAAAAGCAGCCGTTCTTCAAGGGCTGGGCGGCTCCAAAAGCCCTGTAACCGATAATTTAATCTGTTTGTACGATTGTGGTCGAAAGATCATGACCGGGAATCATGAGGAAGGGATTTCCCCCATCCGGCGCTTGACAGGGCGGGAAAGCCGTTGCATAATAGAACGACAGGAAAGGCACGGGAGGTGCGCTATGGAGCAGAGAGAGCTTATTCGTGCGGGGGAATATGCGATACCCGTGCTTTATCTGGATAACCACCTGCTGGTGGTGGAGAAGCCGGCAAACCTGCCCACCCAGGCGGATTCATCGGGGGACGACGACCTGCTGAGCATTCTCAAGCGCTACATTGGAGAGAGGTTCAATAAGCCGGGCGCGGTCTATCTGGGGCTGGTGCATCGGCTGGATCGGCCGGTGGGCGGGGTGATGGTGTTTGCGCGAACCTCGAAGGCTGCGGCGCGGCTCAGCGAGGCTTTCCGCAGCCACGAGCAGGACAGGCGCTATCTCGCCATTATTGAGGGCGCGCTCGATAAGCCCGTGGAGCTTACGGATTACCTTCTCAAGGATGGCAGAACGGGCATGGTTCGGGTGGTTGCCAAGGATACCGCCGGAGCAAAGCAGGCACGGCTGATAACCCGACCCATTGCCGTGAGAAACGGGCTGACCCTCACCCATGTGCAGCTCTTTACCGGCCGCGCCCATCAGATACGGGTGCAGCATGCCCATGCGGGGCATCCTCTATGGGGAGATATGCGCTATGGCCATGGCGTGGCGGGGCGGCAGATCGCGCTATGGGCATGCGAGCTGAAGCTGGAGCATCCCACCCGGCATGAGGAGCTGCGCTTTATCTCCCGTCCGCCCATGAAGGGCGCCTGGCGGGATTTTGAGGCGGAGATCGATCAGATATTGGAAAACCATTCGGAGGAATAAGCGATGCGGAAGAGGAGAGGCGGCGGCTTTCTGCTGCTGCTGTGCTGCGTGCTTGCCATGCCCACGGTGGCTTGCATCATGGGCAGGCTGGAGTGGACGGCGGACATACATGCCTTTGCACCCTATCTTGCATCGGGAGCCATGCTGGGCATTATACACCTGCTGCTGCGACCCCTGCTGCGGCTGATCACCCTGCCGCTTGGCTGCCTGACGCTGGGGTTGAGCGGCACGCTGATCGATATCGGCTTGATCTATCTGAGCGCCTATCTGACGCCGGATATGGCCATGCCAAGCCTGCTCTATGCCGCGCTCACGGCGCTGCTGGTGAATGCTGTAAGCGCCGTGGTGAGGTGAGGCAGCAGCCGTACAGCACAAAAAAGCCACGCATTGCAATGCGTGGCTTTATATGATTGGATATTAGATCTCCTCGATATCGCCGCCGAGATCGAACTCATCTGCTTCCGGCACGGAATCCAGAGCTTCGTCCTCAAGAACCTCGCGGATGGACAGGGAGATGCGCTTTGCCTCGGTATTGACATCCAGAACCTTTACGCGAACAACGTCGCCAACGTTCACGGCGTCCTCAACCTTAGCGATGCGGGTCAGAGCGCACTGGGAGATATGTACCAGACCATCCAGACCGGGCTCCAGCTCAACAAATGCGCCGAAGGTAGTGATGCGAACAACCTTGCCCTCTACGATGGAGCCAACGGGATACTTCTCGCCAGCCACAGTCCACGGACGGGGCAGGGTCTGCTTGTAGCTCAGGGAAATGCGCTCGCGCTCGGGATCCACGTTCAGGATCTTCACATCGATCTCCTGACCAACGGATACCACATCGGAGGGGTGCTTCACGCGGCCCCAGCTCAGGTCGGTCACATGAACCAGACCATCGATGCCGCCGATATCCACGAAGGCGCCGAAATCTGCCAGACGGCGAACGGTACCCTTAACGATGGAGCCAACCTCGAAGGTGTTCCACAGCTCCTTCTTGCGGGCGGCTTCTTCAACGATGAGCACAGCCTTGCGGGAAGCAACGATGCGCTTCTTGCTCTTATCGATCTCGATGATCTTGAGCATCATGGTC
>CAYWLE010000101.1:0-6753 GCA_964458825.1 uncultured Oscillospiraceae bacterium
ATGTGGTTGTGGACGGCGTCACACGGAAGGTAAAGAAGAAGTATGTGGTTGTGGGCAATGCAACCAAGCTGGTATTTGAGGAGCTTTCCGATAAGCACTTTGCCTCCACCACGCCCATGAGCGGCGTGAAGTACACCGAGGGAATAGAGGATCTGAGCATGGAAGACCTGAAGCTCTTTGCCGAGGCGATATCCAACAATGCTGATATCACCAATACCACCTCCACCGTGTATATCGACTACAACAGCATGCACTACAAGCTGAGCTTAGGCGATTCAGCAAAAATTTACATTAGAGACACCGGCTATATTCGTATCATCGGCTTCAACCATGACAGCCTAAGTAACCCCGACGCATACGGCAAGGCTACGGCAACGGGCAAGGCAGGCATTACCTTTGAGATGTCGAGTTGTGTCACTCGTACATTATTCTCGATGAACAGCAGCGATACAAACAGCGGCGGCTGGAGAAACTCCGTCATGCGTACCTCTACCCTGCCGAGTCTTCGAGACTCCATTACCTACGGCAGCGGCCGTCTGATGAAATCGATCATGAAGCCAGTAAACAAGAGCGCCGGCAGCGGCGGCGGTTCCTCCGGCTGGATCGAGACTGTATCCGATGATTGCTTCCTTCTTTCGGAGGTAGAGGTATTCGGCAGCTGCACCTGCTCGCAGGCTGGCGAGGGCACGCAATATGCCTATTACAGGGCTGGCAACAGCAAGGGGAAGATGTACAATCCTATTAGTTCTGGTAGTAGCCGCTACGAAGATTGGTGGGAACGTTCCCCCGATATTGACAATGACAGAGACTTCTGTAGGGTTGTACAGCAAGATAATGGTCTTACCAAACCCGGATCAAATAATGCCGGAGTTAATGAAGGTCTTTCCTTCGCCTTCTGCGTATAACCCAATCAACACCAAAAGGAGATGAGCACATGTACAGCATCATAAAGAACAACCTTGAGATCGGCATTGTGGACAAGCCGACCTACATCCGCATGCAGGAAAACGGCGCATATGGGCTTTGCAGCGTATATGAAGCCGAGGGCATCGCCTATAACGGCACGCCCTACCACGTATACGGCATGCCGGAGCTTGCAGGCGAAAACATTGAAGATGTGGCGCTGATGGAGATCGACATCGGCAACCGCATATTCCAGCAGCAGCAGGTGATCGATACCCTGCTGGGCAATGAAATCTATCGCACGGCAGAGGAGGGAAGCACGGATGAGCAGGCATAATCTATTTCAGGCACAGCAGGCAAGGCGGGTATTCGAGCTATTCGCCGCGCAGATCACGGATGAAAGCGTGATGATGGAAATTGCGGACATGTATCCCACGTGGGAGCAGCTAGTGGCAAAGAAGGGAAGCTGCAAGGCTGGCACGGTATTCCGCTGGGGCGTGAATGCCGACAACGAAACCCAGCTCTGGAGCTTTATCAGCGATTACACGCCGGTGGACACCTACACCCCGGAGCAGGACATAGCCCACTACAAGAGGATAGGCATTACCGAAGGCGGCGTGCCCATCTGGTCGCAGCCGCTTGGAACCACGGACGCATACAGCAAGGGCGACAAGGTATCCCACAGGGACGTACTGTGGACGAGCGACCTAGACGGCAACGTGTGGGAGCCGGGCGTGTATGGCTGGTCGCAGGCAGCGGGATAAGGGTTGCAGAAAAAATCCCCTGCGGTACGGAGACGGCCGCAGGGGATGATGCTTAAAACAGATCGCTATGGGAGCCTGTGCGAACGAGGGTAAGGATAAGCCTAGCGCCATCTATCTTATAGATCAGCAGCCAATCAGGCGCAAGATGACACTCTCGATACCCTGTGTAATCGCCGCCAAGCTCGTGATCCCGATGCTTTTCCGGCAGCGGACGCTGACAGCGGAGCAGCTCAACCACATCTTCAAGAAGCTGTGCCTTGCAGCCGCGCTTGATCGCCAGCCTGTAATCCCGCTTGAAGCGCGATGAAAAGTAAATATCAAGCATCGCCATTGAGCGCCTCCATGAGAGATGCAGTATCGCGGTACGGGCCGCTTAAGCCCTCGCCGCGCTCAACCTCCTGCATAGCGGCGATGGTTTCCATGGAAGGGCGCTCCAACCGCAGCTCGAAGGGAATGCCGCCATAGCGCACGGACTGGCGCAGGAAGATATTGACGGCAGTGGACAGGTTCATGCCCAGTTCTCGATAGATATCTTCGGCACGACGCTTCAGTTCGGCGTCTACGCGGATATTCATATTGGTGGTTTCCATAATATCACACCCCTTTCGCAGCAATTATAACACAATATGCGCACGTTGTAAAGCATTTCAGTACAAGGAGGCAAGAGAAATGGCAGCAAAAATCGGACATGCGTCCATATCAGAGAACGGAACGATGCGCGGCAAGGCAGGCGACCAGAGCGGCAGGGAGGTTTGCACCCGCAACTGGTATAAGCATAGCAAGGGCTGGGTACTGCTGCGGTGCAAAGATGCGCGGATGCGAGCCTACATCGCCGAGGCGATGGAGAAGGCATGCGCCAACGACGATATCGGCTATGACCAGCTGGAGAACCAGACCCTTTGGAACGATATCAAGGGCAGGGGCTATGACCCCGGCAAGACCACGCAAGCGGTTGAAACGGACTGCGCGCGGCTTGTGCGCGTGTGCTGCCAGTACGCATGCGAGCAGGTGGGCAACGGCAAAACCATTCCTGATTTCTACACAGCGACCGAGGCTTCGACGCTAAAAAAGACCGGCCTGTTTGACAAGCTGACCGCAAGCAAGTATACCGCGCAGGACGATTATCTTCTGCGCGGCGATATCTTGGTGACGAAAACCAAGGGTCATACCGCCGTGGTGCTTACCAGCGGCAGCAAGGCGAGCGCTGCGCCGGAGCCTGAGAAGGAACCGGAGAAGGAGAAGGAATATGCGCTGGGCGAGCGGCTGCTGAAAAATGGCTGCGAGGGCGCGGACGTGGCGGAGCTTCAGAGCTACCTGAACCAGCTTGGTTACGATTCAGGCGATGTGGACGGCGAGTTTGGCGACAATACCGAGCAGGCAGTGGAGCAATTCCAGTGGACGAACAAGCTGGAGGCGGACGGCAAGTACGGCGCAAAAACCCATGCGGCGCTGATGAAGCAGCTTGCCGACAGGACGGGCACAGCCCAAGGCGTGAAGATCGTAAACGGCAACTGTTATGTGCGCACCGCGCCGAGCACCGATGGCAAAAAGCTTGGCACGGCAAAGAAGGGCGAGCACTATTCCTATGGCGGCATGCAGTCCGACGACGGCTGGTACATGATTAACTACCGAAACAAGACCGGCTGGGTATCCGGCATGTATGGCGAGCTGACGGGCTATCAGCCATGATCGAGGTGGAAGCAATGGATACTTTAAGCATCCTGAAATGGCTGTCAGACAACTGGATCGGCAGTCTGATCGTGGTATCGGGCATCGTGCAAATATCGCCCATCAAAATAAACCCCTGGTCGGCCATTCTGAAATGGGTGGGGCAGGCGGTCAACGCCGAGGTGCGCAAGGAAATTGCCGCATTGCGCAGTGAGATTGGCGACATGAAGAACCAGCTTTTCAACCAGCAGAAAGCGATCGATGAGAACGAGATGGATCGCATCCGCTGGGAGGTTCTCGACTTCGCCAACGCCTGCCGCAACCATGCAAAGCACACCAAGGACGAGTTCCAGCACGTCATTGCCCTCAATGAGAAGTACCACAGCCTATTGGAGAAGTACGGCGATGAAAACGGAGTGTTCGACGCCGAATACAATTATATCCTTGAGCTTTACCACGCTTGCCAGCACAACAATAATTTCCCATGAAGAAAGGAAGGTATACCATGAAGAAGCTTTCTGTGATTTGCCTGACCCTGATCCTTGCCCTGATCTTCACCTTCTGCACCGCCGTAGCGGAGGAGGCAGCCGCTCCCGCAACGGAGCAGGAGCCGATGATCGATCTGACCGAGCTCATTATCTCCATCGTCGGTATGGTCTTCAGCCTGCTGCTAGCTTGGCTCGTCAAGGCCGTTATCCCCCCTCTGAAGAGCTGGCTGGCAGCCAAGACCACCGCAGAGCAGCGCAGCTTGCTCTACCAGATCGTGCAGAACCTCGTCAACGCCGCCGAGCAGCTCATGGGGCGCGGCAAGGGCTGTGAAAAGATAGATTATGTGATCGCCGCACTGGAGGAAAAGGGCTTTGAGGTCGATCTGAACATGATCGAGAGCGCTGTGAAGGAAATGAACGATAAGGCGATGGCGCGGGCGCTCGCCGCCCTCAGTGCAAAGCCCGCCGAAAGGAGTGATAAGGAGGATAGCCTCGGCCCCGCAACGGCTATGGCGGGGGAATAGGCTGGTTTGGCTGGTTTGGTTGGTTAAAAGAAGATAGGAAGCAGAGCGCCGCCGCCCGACATTGATCGGGCAGCGGCGCTCAAGCATATAGTAGGGCTGCTCTTTGCCGGCACTTGGATTGTTAAACGCACGTCAGAGCAGGCTTTTGAGTTGACTTCCACGGCCGATGGAAGTAAAATTATATACAGGTATATTCGGCTTTTATGCGCTTTGGCCGCATTGCCGAGATGAATAACGATATGGATGACGCTACAATGACATACGAGGAAGGGGTATTTCCATGAAGGTCGTGCTCAAGAACCTCTGCAAGAGCTTCCCCAGCCGCGGCAAGGGTGCGCGCGGGGACGTGATCGCCGTGAACAACTTTGACTTTGAGATACCGGATGGTCAGCTGATCGGTCTGCTCGGGCCGTCGGGCTGCGGCAAGAGCACCACGTTGAACCTGCTCTGCGGCTTGCAGACACCCAGCTCCGGCCGCATCTTCTTTGG
Source organism: uncultured Oscillospiraceae bacterium (assembly GCA_964458825.1). Classification (GTDB taxonomy): domain Bacteria; phylum Bacillota; class Clostridia; order Christensenellales; family Aristaeellaceae; genus SFTH01. Next base: position 4,837 of record CAYWLE010000101.1, read on the forward strand.
CGACGAGGATGTGACCGACCTGCCCGCCGAGAAGCGCGGCGTGGGCTTTGTATTTCAGAACTATGCCCTCTACCCCCACCTGACGGTGCTGGGGAACATACTCTTTCCGCTTCAGAACCTGAAGGGCAGCCAGAAGCTGAGCAAGCAGGAAATGCTGGATCGCGCCACGGAGGCTGCAAGGCTGGTGCAGATCGACGGTCTGCTCAGCCGCAAGCCAGCGGAGCTTTCCGGCGGTCAGCAGCAGCGGGTTGCCATCGCCCGCGCGCTGGTGAAGCTGCCGCGGATACTGCTGCTGGACGAGCCGCTGTCCAACCTCGACGCCCGGCTGCGCCTGCAAACCCGCGAGGAGATACGCCGCATACAGCGGGAGACGGGCATCACCACCGTATTTGTCACCCACGATCAGGAGGAGGCAATGTCCATCTCCGATATGATCGTGGTAATGAAGGAGGGCGTGGTTCAGCAGATCGGCAAGCCCCAGCAGGTATACGATGAGCCAGCCAACCTGTTTGTGGCGAAGTTCCTCGGCACGCCGCCCATCAACGTATTCTCCGGCGAGGTAAAGGGCGGCAGGCTGTTTATCGGAAACGAGGCTGTGCTGGACGCCGGCATACCCGACCAGAGGGTTTCCGTCGCCATCCGACCCGAGGGCTTTGTGCTGGACAAGAACGGCGCTCTGGGCTGCGATTTTACCAGCGTTGAGGTGATGGGACGCGATGTTAGCGTGGTTGCCAGCCATCCCCAGTGCGAGGCCAGCGCCATCCGCGCCATCGTGCCTGCCGAGAATAAGATCGACCTCGCCGCAGGCAGGGTGCGCTTTTCCCTGAAGCCCGGCAAGGTATTTATCTTCCGGGCGGATACCGGCGAACGCATCGTGCTCTGAGGCGCAGGAAGGCAGGCTGCTATTTATGGAAAAGAGAAATAGAAAGGGCTGGCTCTATCTGCTGCCCGTAATGCTATTCTTGGGTGCGTTTCTGGTTTACCCGCTGATCGATGTATTCATCTACTCCTTCGAGGAGGGCTACAACTTTGCCTCCCAGACCTATCGCGGCATGGGCGGCTACAACTATGCATATGTGCTGCGGGATCCCTATTTCCTTCAGGCGGTGAGAAACACCTTCCTGCTGGTGATCGTGACCGTGCCGGTTTCGACGGGGCTGGCGCTGCTGATATCGCTGGGACTAAGCTCGATACAGCGGCTGAAGAACCTGTTTCAGACGGTATACTTCCTTCCCTATGTAACCAACACGCTGGCTGTGGGGCTGGTATTTATGATCCTGTTCAAAAAGACGCCCTACACCGATGGTCTAGCCAACCTAATCCTCGGCTTCTTCGGCGCGGATCCCATCGATTTCATCGACGGACCCTGCTGGGCGAAGATGTTCGTGCTGTGCTTTTACACGATATGGGTGGTTATGCCGTTTAAGATACTGATCCTCACCAGCGCGCTTGCCTCGGTCAAGCAGGATTACTACAGCGCAGCCAAGGTAGACGGCACCTCCCGCCTGCGCACCTTTACCCGCATCACCCTGCCGATGATATCGCCATCGCTGTTTTACCTGATCATCACCGGCTTCATCGGCGCCTTCAAGGCATATTCCGACGCGGTGGCGCTCTTTGGCACCAGCCTGAACGCCGCGGGCATGAACACCATCGTCGGCTATGTATACGACATGCTCTACGGCGCGTCCGGCGGCTATCCCTCCTATGCCTCGGCGGCGGCGGTGATACTGTTTGTCATTGTGCTGACCATCACCTGCATCAACCTGCTGATCAGCAAAAAGCACGTGCATTACTGAGGAGGGAGGACAAAAGCATGCAAACCACCTATTCACAGGCGAAGCGCCGCGCCCGCTATGGCAGCGCCATTCGCAAGACGATTATCTATGCGCTGCTGGCGCTATGGGGCGTGATGGT
>CAYWLE010000102.1:0-6684 GCA_964458825.1 uncultured Oscillospiraceae bacterium
CAATAAGAAAAGAGTAATAAGAAAAGCATAATACGCATAATATAATGCGGCGGATCGGTTGATCCGCCGCGCATGCTTTTGCATCTTCACAAATGCAGAATGAATGTCTTAACGCTTGCTGAGGAAATGAATGAACTCCTTGTCGGCAATGCCGTTCTCCATCTCCATGCCGTGATCCTTCTGCAGCTTCATCACAGTCTCGCGGGTGGTTTCATCATAGATGCCGGTTTGGGGCAGCTTGATGCGATGCTGGATCCACTTCACGGCCTTCTCGTCCTCCATCGGACCAACCATCTCGTTCACTGCCTCGATCACGGAGGCAAGCTCCTCCTTCGTCAGCACGCATACCGGCTCCTTGGTCGGCTCAGCAGTGGGCTCCGCAGTGGGCGCTACAGTGGGTTCAGCAGTCGGTTTGGCGGTGGGCTTGGCAGTGGGTTCCACAGAAGGCTCCTCAGTGGGCTCCGTAGTGGGCTTCTCAGCAGGTTTCTCAGTGGGCTTGACAGTCGGTTCAACGGTGGGCTCCACGGTCGGCTCAACCACAGGCTCCTGATCGAACAGCTCCTTGAGCATCTTCACGGTGGCGGTCTTGCCGTTGCCCTCCATGCCGATGGAATCGAGGAAAGCTGCCATTGCGTTCACAGTAGCCTTATCGTAGCTGCCGCTTGCCTTCTCCAGGAAGCCGAGCTTCACCAGCTGGCGCTGCATTTCCTTCACGCGAATGCCGCTGTCGCCGCGACGCAGCTCGATCAGGCTGTCACACTCGGGAGCCTTGCTGGATGCGAGGGCATGCAGGGTCTTCGGGCCGGCGATGCCGTCCACATGCAGGTCGGCAGTTTCTTGGAAAAGCTCCACAGCCTCCTTGGTGCGGCTGCCGAAGTCGCCGTCCACGCTGGCCGCCAGATAGCCTAGCGAACGCAGCTGCTGCTGCAGGTTTTCCACGCGGATGCCGCTGCTGCCCTTGGAGAGGGTGACGTAGGTCACATATTCGGGCGCGTCATCGGCAAAGAGGCGATGCTGCATGGCTGCGGTGGCAATGCCGCTCTGGTTTGCGCCGATGGCGTCCTGGAAGTAGCGCACGGCACGGCGGGTGTGGGAGCCAAACACGCCGTCGGCGCTGCCGCAGCTGTAGCCCAGCTCGTTCAGACGCTCCTGAAGCGCGCGCACCTCTTCGCTGCGGGAACCCTTCTGCAGAGTGGTGTATACCACCATGTCGCTTTCAACCGCAGCACTGATCTCCTCCTGAATCGCCTGTGCAGCCTCCTGCTGGCTGATGGTATAGAGGGGGTTATAGCGGATGCCCGCCTCGGTGGGGATGAGGTTGGCAAAGTCCACGTCCGTTTCGCCGCGTGCATCCAGCACGCAGTAGGGGTAGGGTGGCTCGGAGCCGTCCTGATTCTGTGCCTCGCTCATGGCGATCATCAGGCCGCCCAGGCGATGGTCAGCCTCGTCCGCCTGCTCTGCATAGGAGTACAGCCCCACGCCAACCAGCATGCGTCCGTCCGCATCGGTAGCGTAGCGCTCGATTACAATGTAGGTAAACTGCGTGTTCTCCGCGATGCTCAGCACAAATGTATCGGCGGCAGCATCATAGCGGATGCCGGTGATATCCTCGGGGATGGTCAGCGCCTGGGTGAAATCGCCGAAGGAAGCCTTGGCAAAGTCCCACATCACGCTGGAAGGCACGATCAGGCTGCCGTTTTCCAGCTTCACCTGCGGATCGAGGGAAGCCCAGTTCTCGCCGTAGAGATAGAGCTGCGTCCAGAAGAATGCAGCGTCGGCGGTATCATAGGCGATCTCGCCCTCAATGCCCATGTTGCGGGTCAGGCTGTCCAGCACGGGCAGCATTTCATAGAGCTTGTCCTCGGTGGTCATGGGCTCCAGAAAGGTCAGGCTGGGCTGCTGGCTGCTTTCAGCATATGCGAGCATGCCCAGCGCCATTACAGCGACCAACAGGATACAGATAAGCCTTTTCATTTTCATTTTCTCCTTTTCAGAAACGGGATAATATCAAACAAATTCTTCCCGGCTCACCCTCTTGGACGATATAGCCGGTAGAAAAGTTCGCACATTTACTGCCTTCCGCAGCTTTTAACGGAAACTATGCAAAATGCCGCGCCTCACAGCCTTTCCAGAAAGCTGTGCATTTCTCCGCCGGTCTTGTAGCCGGGCAGGGTATCGAGGTTCACCTTGTGCAGGCTGGCAAAGATATTGATCTCCACATTGGGGTTCACCTGCCGCAGCCGGCGGATCAGCTCCTTGGTTTCCCTGCGCTTGGAGGCGTTTTCATCCACCTCGCCAGCCTCGGAAACCCGGCAGGCACAGCGCAGAAAGTGCAGACCGTTGTACCTCTGCCACGCGATGATATCGTCCTCGCGTATGCAGTATATGGGGCGGATCAGCTCCATCCCCTCGAAATTGGCGCTCCTGAGTCGGGGAACCATGCCCTGTAGCTGCGCGCCATAGGACATGGACATGATCGCCGTTTCGATCACGTCGTTCAGGTGGTGTCCCAACGCGATCTTGTTGTACCCGCGCCGCTTTGCCTCGGCATAGAGGTGTCCCCGGCGCATCCGGGCGCAGAGGTAGCAGGGCGAGCCCTCGCAGGCGTCCTCCGCAGCGGAGAAGATGTCCGTTTCGAATATCTCCAGCGGTATGTTCAGGAGCCGGGCGTTCTCCTCTATCTGCCGCCGGTTCTCCGGGCTGTAGCCGGGATCCATGCATAGGTAGGTCAGCTCAAAGGGAACCTCGCTGAAGGGCTGCAAGTGCTTGAGCAGCATGGCGGTCAGCCAGCTGTCCTTGCCGCCGGAGATGCACACCGCGATCCGGTCGCCCGCCTGTATCAGCTCGTAGCGCTTGATGGCGGCGATGAAGGGGTTCCATAGCTGCTTGCGGTATTTCTTGATCAGGCTGCGCTCGGCAAGCTGATGCGGCTGTAGCTCACGCGCCATGTACGCCCTCCTCCGTTCTCTTAATATCCTTCGTCAGATCCTTTATGACCTCGCCGGCAACGATCAGCCCCGCCACCGAGGGCACGAACGCCACCGAGCCGGGGGTTCTCCCATCACCGCCGAGGGGCTTGATGGCCTCCTCCTCGGAGTAAACCACCTTCAGCCGCTCCACTCCCTTCTTCCGCAGTAGACCGCGCATGGCTCGGGCGAGAGGACAAACCTTCGTATCGTATATATCCGCCACACGGAACTGCATGGGATCCAGCTTGTTGCCCGCGCCCATGGAGGAAATCACAGGCACGCCAGCTGCTTGGCTGCGCAGTATGATCTCCAGCTTGCCGCTCACCGTGTCGATGGCGTCCACCACGTAGTCGTACTGGCTGAAATCAAAGCTGTCGGCGTTCTCCGGCAGAAAGAAGCATTTGTGGCGGTAAACCACCGTGTCCGGGCAGATATCCTGCACCCGCTCGGCGGCAACATCCACCTTGGCTCTGCCGATGCTCGACCGCGTGGCGATGATCTGCCGGTTCAGGTTGGATAGCGCCACCGTGTCATTATCGATCAGGTCGAGGCTGCCCACGCCGCAACGAGCCAGCGCCTCCACCACAAAGCCGCCCACGCCGCCCACGCCAAAGACAGCCACCCGGCATTTATGCAGCCGCTCGATGGCGCCGCTGCCCAGCAGCAGAGCCGTGCGTGAAAGCTGCTCGCGCATCATATCCTGCATGCTCCAGCCTCCTAAACCAGCGCGAAGCTGTACATGATCTGCGTGGCAAGCGCCATGAACGCTGAATCGGACTGCGGCGTAAATCGGAAGAAAAGTTCCTTTCCATCCAGCAGCGCAGCGCAGCAGCTCACGTCGCCCTCGGCAAGGTCGTATACCACAAAGGGTACGCCGCCAAAGCTGTACTCGCCGGAGAGCTTAACATCGTCATCCAAAAGGATCCGCTTGTGCAGCGCGTCGATGCTCTCCAGAGCGTTCTCCTGCGAGCCAATGTAGAGCCAGTTTCCTCCCTCTGCATCGCTCAGGCAATAGTGTATGCCCGCCGCACGCATATCCTCGTCCGGGGCATAGTATTGCCAGCCCTCGGGAAACTGAAGGGAAAAGCCATCCTCGAAGGCAATGCGAACACAGCCATCCTCCGAAGCATTGGCTCCTGTATTGACCGCAGCCTCCTCGCCGAGGGCGGCGCAGCCGGATAGCAGCAGGCAGAGCACCAGCAGCAAAAGCGCTTTCTTCATCGGGGCAGAACCATCCTTTTTTAATAATAACATGAACCAGCCAAATGATATAAACCAGCCAAGCCAGCCTCAGCCTTCCTTCCTTCGGAAGATCCAGAACTTGCTGAAGAAGTAGTTCAGCACAATGACGATCACATTGGCGATCAGCTTGGCGATGCGGTCGTCCATCCCGGCAAAGTGTACCGCAAGCTCCACAAATGCCGCGTCAAAGCCTAGGGAAAATAGCCTCGCAGTGATAAATTCCGGCACTTCCCTCCGAAGAACCTTGCTCTCCCAGCTTGCACTGCGAAAGACATATTTCTTGTTCGCCCAGAAGGCAAAGGCGACCGAGGCTGCCCAGCCGACGACTGTGGCAATGGCGATCAGCAGCGCATTCTCCACAGGCACGCCGCTCAGCAGGCTCACGCCTCTGGATATGCCAACATAGGCAAGCCAGTTCACCGCCGTAGTGATCAGCCCCACGATGCCGTAGGTGATCAGTTCGCGGAGGCGTTCGCTCCGCAGCATATCCCTTATCTTTTTTATAAACGTCATAGTTCCCATCTTTCTCATAGCGCCCTGCGCCCCCACGAGAAGGTTCTGTTATAGTAGCCGCTGGTGAGGGAGCTTACCATCACCTTGCCGCCAGCCGAGGAGGCATGCACGAATTTTCCGCTGCCGATGTAGATGCCCACATGGTCGCAATCGTCGCTGTCATCATTGTTGGTGTTGAAAAATACCAGATCGCCAGCCTTCAGCTTGGAGGCGGAAATCTTTTCATAGCGGCTGTCGTAGCCCTGCTGCTGGGCGGTGCGCTTCAGGCTCACGCCCGCAGCCTTCTTAAATACATACTGGGTAAAGCCGGAGCAGTCAAACTGGCTGGGACCGGTGGCTCCATATACATATTTCTTGCTCAGTTGCTCCTCTGCAACGCTCAGTAGCTTCTTCACCGCCGCGCTCGGAGCAGCCTCCTGCGGCTTAGTGGATAGCTTGTCTGCCTGCGCATAGGCATATTCGGAGCCGTTCTTCAGCCGCACCCACTCCTTGTCGGAGGAGATAGCCACGCCGGTGAGGACGGTGTTCTGCTTTGCCGTGCCGAGTACCTCTGAGGAGGTGGCGGCGCTGCGGTAGAGCTTTACGCCGTCTGCCTTGGCGTAGAGGGTCGTGCTGTAGGTATTGGGGTTGGTTTTGGTAAGGCTGGCTGCCTTGGCATAGCCGGTCTTGCCGCTGGAGCTTATCACCCGCAGCCACGAACCAGCCTTGCCGTTTACCGCGATCGATTCGCCAAAAGAGAGGCTGCCAAGCACCTCGGCGTCCTCGTCGGGGGCGGCATAGATGGTCAGCTTGGTCGCCTTGGCATAGCCGGTGATCCTGTCAAAGCTGCTGAAGCCGTCGCCGGGCTGCTCGCTCGGCTCTTTATCCGGCTCTTGGTCTGCCTTTACAGGCTTGCTGCTGAAGTGCTTTGCTTCCACAAAGCCATAGCTGCCGGAGGAGAGGTAGACCCGCGCCCAGCCTTCATCCTTGGTAAACGCCACGGCGCGCACGCCATCGCCTGCGGAGAGGGTTTTGATCACGGCTGCGTCGGCAAGGGGCTTCTTCCGCACGGGAACGCCGTCCGCCTTGGCATAGCCGGTCTTGTCCAGCTTGCAGGGGTTGGCGGTGGATAGACCATCCAGCTTGCAGTAGCCAAAGCTGCCCCCGCTGTTTTTAACCTTTGCCCAGCCGCCTGCCGTGGCAAGCAGCGCCAGCTTATCGCCAAAGCACATGGTTCCAAGCAGCTTGGTGGTGGTCGCCGCATCCTTGTATACGTTCAGAGTATTGGAAACGACATACACGGCCGTGGGGTCGGCATTGCCATCCTCCACGGGATCATAGGAGATATATTCGCTCTCCACATAACCATAGTATCTGCCGTTCTTCAGGCGATACCAGTCGCCGTCCTCTGTGATTGCCACGGCGGTGTAGCTGGCTCCTTGTGCGGCGGTCATCATGACGGAGGACGCCGTATCCGGGCGGCGGTGGACGCTGGCGCTTTCCGCGAGGTAAACCTTGTCGCTCAGCTCGTTGGGGTCGGTCTTGCTAAGGGAACTGATCTTGCAGTAGCCAATGGCGCCGCCTGCATTCTGTACCCTTGCCCAGTCGCCGTTGGCAGCCAGACAGAGCATGTCCTCGCCATAAGCCATCACGCCCAGCACCGAGGATGAGGCGGCAGGCATCTTATATACCTTCAGGCTGTTGGCGGATACATACACCCGAATGCTTTCCCCGAGGGCACAGTTCAGGCTGCCCAGCAGAATGGACAGCAGCACCAGCGCGGCGGCAAACCGAGTTTTCATCTTGCCAGCCTCCCCTCGCATCCGAAAATAAGCAGAATAACAGCGATTCTATTATAGCGGATAATGCCTGTGCGGTCAACACGGGTGCAGAAAACTTGCGATCCCGAAATGCGGAAAGCAAAAACACAGGGAAACCCGCAGCGCTGCGCTGCGGGCTTCTGCCTGCAAAGGTATGGGGC
>CAYWLE010000103.1:0-6666 GCA_964458825.1 uncultured Oscillospiraceae bacterium
TGTTGGAGGAAGCGGTGATGGCGATGGACTGCTCCTTGCCGGTGCCCAGATCCTTTGCCGATACATGCACGATGCCGTTTGCGTCGATATCGAAGGTTACTTCAATCTGCGGCACGCCGCGGGGAGCGGGAGCAATGCCGGTCAGCTGGAAGCGGCCGAGGGTCTTGTTGTAGGCAGCCATCTCACGCTCGCCCTGAAGCACGTGTACGTCTACAGAGGTCTGGCCGTCGGATGCGGTGGAGAATACCTGCGTCTGCTTTACCGGGATGGTGGTATTGCGCTCGATCAGGCGGGTGAATACGCCGCCCAGCGTTTCAATGCCCAGGGACAGGGGAGTAACGTCCAGCAGCACGATGTCCTTCACATCGCCGCCCAGCACGCCGCCCTGGATGGCCGCGCCAACTGCCACGCACTCGTCGGGGTTAATTCCCTTGTAGGGCTCCTTGCCGGTCACGCGCTGCACAGCCTCCTGCACGGCGGGGATACGGGTGGAACCGCCAACCAAGATCACCTTGTCGATCTCGCTGGCAGAAACGCCGGCATCGCGGAACGCCTGATTCATCGGGCCAACGGTCTTCTCAACCAGATCGGCGGTCAGCTCGTTGAACTTCGCGCGGCTGATGGTCACATCCAGATGCTTCGGGCCGGTTGCATCGGCGGTAATGAAGGGCAGGTTCACGTTTACGCTCATCAGACCGGAAAGCTCGATCTTTGCCTTCTCAGCAGCCTCCTTCAGGCGCTGGAGAGCCATGCGGTCGCCGCGCAGGTCAATGCCGTTCTCGCGCTTGAACTCGTCGGCAATGTAGTCGATCAGGCGCTGGTCGAAGTCGTCGCCGCCCAGGTGGGTGTCGCCGCCGGTTGCCAGAACCTCGAAGATGCCGTCGCCAACCTCCATCAGGGATACATCAAAGGTGCCGCCGCCAAGATCGTATACCAGAATCTTGTGAGCCTCGCCCTTATCCAGACCATAGGCAAGAGCGGCTGCGGTGGGCTCGTTGATAATGCGCTTTACATCCAGACCGGCGATGCGGCCTGCATCCTTGGTTGCCTGCCTCTGGGAATCGGAGAAGTAGGCGGGCACGGTGATAACTGCCTCGGTCACGGTCTCGCCCAGATAGGCCTCTGCATCCGCCTTCAGCTTCTGAAGGATCATCGCGCTGATCTCGGGAGCGGTGTAGCCCTTGTCGTCGATCTTTACCTTGTAATCGGTGCCCATGTGGCGCTTGATGGAAATGATGGTGCGGTCGGGGTTGGTTACAGCCTGACGCTTTGCAACCTGACCAACCAGACGCTCGCCGTTCTTGGCAAATGCAACAACGGAAGGAGTGGTGCGTCCGCCTTCAGCGTTCGCGATAACTACAGGTTCGCCGCCTTCCATAACGGAAACGCAGGAATTGGTGGTGCCAAGGTCGATACCAATAATCTTAGACATAATGATAACCTCCTGATTATGAAGTGTGAATTGCTTGGGTCTTTTATTTATATCAAACTTCTCTGTGGAAGAAGTTGTCGTCTGCGCCGCTCTTGCCATTCTGCAAAAGCGACCATTGAATGAAGCGCTACTCGTCTAAACACACCTTGGTGGGCGGCGACGAAGGAGCGCAATAGACGGCGCGGCGATTTTTTTGTCGGATGCGGCTGTAGGATTCGATGGAATAGCAGCGCTATTTCGAGAATCCGGCTGACGCAGCCCGGCGGAAAAGCGACCGCCGGATGAAGCGCTACTCGTCTAAACACACCTTGGTGGGCGGCGACGAAGGAGTGCTGCTGACTACTCGGCGCACACCTTAACCATCGCGTAGCGAATGATCTTATCCTTCACGCGGTAGCCCTTCTGGAATACCTCTAGGATCTTGCCCGGCTCCTCGCCAGCCTCGCGCATCACTGCGTTGTGCAGCTCGGGGTCAAATACCTCGCCCAGCGAGGGAACCTCCTCAAAGCCAAAGCGCTTCAGGCTCTCCAGCAGGGAGTTGAGCGTCATTTTCACGCCGTCCACCATGCTATCCTGCACGCCGGTCTTTTCCGCCGCGTCCAGCGCCCGCTCTAGGTTGTCTATGCTTGGCAGGATGGCCGCGAGCGCCTCGCGCACGCCGTCCTCATAGCCGTCGGCTCGGGCGGTCTGGTTGCGGCGCTTGAAATTCTGAAAGTCCGCCTGCGTGCGCCGCAGGGAATCCAGATATTCATCTCGCTGCGCCACGGCAGTTTCCAGCGCCGCCTGCCACTGCTCGATGCTTGCCTCGCCCTGCTGCCCGGCTTCCTGCGCCTCCGCCTGCTCCACAGGCTCCTGCACAGCTTCCTCCGGGGCGGCCTTGTTTTCAACGTCCTTTTTCTTCATGATGCTTCCTTTCTATTATATATGCATTCCAATTTACGATTTCCATATTTGCTATCCTTCAGCCCTAGCGCTTGGACAGCAGCTCGCTCACTGCCCGGCTCATAAACTCCAGCACGGGGATCACGCGGTTGTAGTTCATGCGGGTGGGGCCGATAATGCCCAGCGTGCCGGTGGTTTGATCGCCCACCCGGTATTGGGCGGTAACGATGGAGCAATCGCTCATCTCCGGCATGTCGTTTTCCGCGCCGATGCGTATCGTCACCTCCATGCCGCCGCTCTTGCCCAGCAGCTGCCTGAGCTTATCCTTGGATTCCAGCACAGCCAGAAAGCTCTTTGCCTTCTGCACGTCGCTATACTCGGGGTAGTTCAGCAGCTTGGAGCTTCCGCCAACCACCACATCCGACGGATCCTCCGATTCCAGCTTCTTCTCAATCACCCGCAGAGCCTCGCCCATTAGGCGGCGGTTGTTCTCCGTGTCCCGCAGAAGCTCCGAGAAGGTCTGCCGCACAGCCTCCAGCGGCTTGTTTGCCAAGCGCTGGGTAAGCATGCGGGAAATGGAATACAGGTCGTCCGCATCCAGCCCGTCCGGCACCCGGATCACCGCGTCCTTCACTATGCCTAGGTTTGTCACGATAATCATCAGCGCCGTGTTTTCCGCCACGGGAACCAGCTGAATATGCTGTATGCGCAGCGTGCCAAGCTTCGGCGCCACGATCACCGAGGTATACTGCGTGGCGTCCGCCAGCACCTGCGCGGCGCTGCGGATCACGCCGTCCACCTGTGCGCTGCGCGCCTGCATGTAGCCGTGCATCCTCTCCCGCTCGTCGCTGGATAGCTTGCCAACCTTCAGCAGCCGATCCACATACAGCCGGTAAGCCTTGTCCGATGGCACGCGACCCGCCGAGGTATGCGGCTGATCCAGATAACCAAGCTCCTCCAGATCGCTCATCTCATTTCGGATGGTTGCCGGCGAAAAGCCTACGCCGGATTTGCGGGATATCGTTCTCGAACCGACCGGCATCGCAGTGGTGATGTAATCATCGATCACAGCCTGTAGGATCAGAAACTTTCTTTCATCCATCTGCATCGGTCGTTCCTCCTCTCCCGCTTGGCTGTTAGCACTCAACACACCCGAGTGCTAACGTCTGTATATAATTTAGCACTCGACCGCCATTTTGTCAATAGCCAGCCAAAAGAAAAATGTAAAAATTCGATTGCGCCGCCCTTTTTGCCGCCCAGAAGCACCGCCGCCCTCCCTTCAGGCCAAGCCCTGACACAACCCAAGCCCCGCACAGACCAAGCACAGGCCAATCACAGACCAACCACAAGCCTATCTCCATTTTGGCTTTTTGCCAGCCGAGCCAGCCTTATCCTGCCAGCCTAACCCGCTGCTTATCCTTCTCCGCATGCCGCGCAGCCATGCCCGCTTCATAACGAATTAAAATGTAAAAACATGGAGAAACTGTTGAATCCCGGCCTGTTTTGTGCTATAATCCTTGTTGTGTGATTAATCGGATGCCGAATACGCCGGAGATTCGACAGTCCGGTTAGAGTGAGGTGAAAATCCATGAAAGAAAATATCCATCCGAATTACGGCAAGGCACTCGTTCGCTGCGTTTGCGGCGAAACCTTCGAGACGGGCTCCGTGAAGAAGGAACTGCGCGTAGATATCTGCTCTAAGTGCCATCCCTTCTACACCGGCAAGCAGAAGCTGGTTGATACCGGCGGACGTGTGGACCGCTTCAAGAAGCGTTACGGCATGTAACATTTGCAAGCATCGGAGGAGTCTTTGGCTCTTCCGATGCTTTTGCCGTTTATACGCTTTCAAAAGTATGCTGCAGATCGGCCATGCTCCGCGCCGGCCTGTTTTTATATACCTACTCTCCAGAAGGGAGTTTCTTTCACATGGCCAACATGATCGAAAAACAGGTCTCCGTGCGGTGTTCGCCGGCGGCTGAAGGCGTGCGCATCGAGGTTGGCAGTGCCACCGCCTGCGCCGTGCGCAACCCCAGCAAGGACATCACCGTGCGCGTTTTTCAGGAATCGCACGCGCTGCGCAACCTGTTTAGCCGCATCCCCCTGCTGCGCGGCATCGCGCGCCTGTTCAGCGCATTCGGCGGCTTTTTCGCCGGACTGAGCCTTTCTTCAGAATTAAACCCCCGCGCCGCCATCCGCGGCAGCGCGTTTTCTCAGGAATTTGCCCGCCTGTTCTCCACCCATCCCCAAACCATCGCCGCGCTGATCGACGCGCTGGCGGCACCGCTGATTCTGGCGGCCATGATGCTCGGTCTGCCGGGCATGGTGGAATGCGGTCTGGCGAATATACCCGATCTGCCCCGCTTTGCGGTGAACGCAGTCTGCTGCCTGTTTCGGCTGCTGGGCGCGGTGCTGAGCGTGTATATGATCTGTCGGCTGAAGGTGTTCAGCCGCATGTGCATGTATCGCGGCGCAGCCGCCAAGGTGATCAACGCCTATGAGGCCTACGGATCGGGCATGACCCACGAATCCGCGGTGCTCTCCCCTCGACTGACCGACAAAAGCGACGGCGCTTTTCTGATCGTCGTCATGCTCATTTCCATCGCCGCATTTTCCATTGTGCGCACAGACGGACTGCTCCCCCAGCTGTGCTACCGAATCGGCGTGATTCTGGCCGCGGCCGCCGTGACCAACGAATTCATATTGCCGCTGGAAAACGCAGATCCCAACGGCAAGCTCGCCTCTGTCCGCAAACCGCTGATAGAGCTTCAGCACTTGTTTACCATCGAGCCGCACAACCAGATGATCGAGGTTGCACTGTGCGCCTTCCGCGCCGCCTGCGAAAACGATCTGTCTGAGAACGACTGACGATTGCGAAAAGGGGAATATTCATGACCATTGGTGAATGGCTGCGCCATGCGCGTGAGACGCTGGCCGAGTCCGGCTGTCCCGACCCGGCGATCGACGCCCGTTGGATCGCCGAGGACACGCTTGGGCTGACCCGAACCGAGCTTCACTTTGAAGCCGAACGCGCCATCAACGCCGCAGCGCTCGAACAGCTCAACGAGCGTCTGCATCTGCGCGCCGCCGGCGAGCCCTTGCAATACATTCTGCACAGTGCCTATTTCATGGGGCTAAAGTTTTATGTGGACAACCGCGTGCTGATCCCCCGCCAGGACACCGAAACGCTGGTGGAATCCGTCATCGTGGCGCTGCATGAATTTTCTGAGCCGGACGTACTCGACCTCTGTACCGGCTCCGGCGCCATCGGCTTGTCGGTCAAGACGCTGGTGCCGTCGGCCAACGTGACATTGACGGATGTGAGCAAGGACGCGCTGGAAGTGGCGCGCCGCAACGCCCATGAGCTGAACGCGGACGTGGACATCCGCCACGGCGATTTGTTCAAGGCCGTCGGCAGGGATCAATTCGATCTGATCGTATCCAATCCGCCCTACATCCCCCGCGGAGATCTGGCCATGCTGCAGCGCGAGGTGCAGCACGAGCCCATGCTGGCGTTGGACGGCGGATCGGACGGTCTGGACATCTACCGCCGCATCGCCGCCGAAGCGAGTGCGCACCTCAAGCCGGGCGGCTTTCTGTATATGGAAGTCGGCATCGGCGAGGCCGAGCCGGTGCTCGCCCTCGTGACCGAAAACATTCAGTGTGCGCAGGCCGCCGTGACCAACGACCTCAACGGCATCCCGCGCATCGTCTGGGCAAGGAGTGTTTGATTTGCAGAGCAGCAACTTCAACGAACAAGAGCGCATCGCCCGACAGCTGGAGGCCATCGAAGCACGCTTCGAGGAGCTCTCCATCCGCATCACGCTGCCCGAGGTCATCTCGGACACACCGCTGTTCACCAAGCTGATGCGCGAGCACAGCGAGATGAGCGAACTGAACGATCTGGCCGTCGCCTATCGCAAGCTGCTGGACGACATCGATGCTGCCCGCGAAATGCTGGAGGATCCCGACATGGCCGAACTGGCCAAAGAGGAGCTGGCTGAGCTGTAGCCGATGCTGGACGAACGCACCCAGCAGGCGCGCATCGCGCTTCTGCCCCGAGATCCTGACGATTCCAAGAACGCGCTTCTGGAAGTTCGAGCCGGCGCGGGCGGCGACGAAGCCGGTCTGTTTGGCGCGCAGCTTCTGCGCATGTACATGCACTACGCCGCCAAAAACGGCTGGAAGGCCGAGTTGGTGGAGGATGGCTCCACCGAGCTGGGCGGACTGAAGGAGAGCGTTTTGCTCATTCAGGGGCGCAATGTCTTTCAGAAGCTGAAGTTTGAATCGGGTGTGCACCGCGTGCAGCGCGTGCCGGTGACCGAAACCTCTGGACGCATCCACACCTCCACCGC
>CAYWLE010000104.1:0-6661 GCA_964458825.1 uncultured Oscillospiraceae bacterium
ATCGTATTAGCCTTTTATTTTGAGTTTCTTTGATATGAAGCCGTTGTGCCCTATGGCATGGCGGCTCTTTGTTATGTTTATCGAAGCTTTATAAAAACGGAACGGCCATAAGCCATATCGTTTCAGACCTCAACTGCTTATCGCGTGCATGTGGTTTATATGTGCAGAAGCTCCACGGACTTGACATATTCCCAAGGACAGGTGATCGTATCACAGGCCTTAGCGTCGTCCAAGTACTCTACTTCATGTGCTGCCTGCTCAGGCGACATGACCATCGTGAAGTCTTCGGCGCTCGTAGCGACGATTCGTTCATTCGAACCAACGCTACCATCCGGGAATGTGATCTTCACCGAAATCTGGTTGTTGAAAGCATATACTAGCTTTTTAATATTCTCCAGCAGAATATTTTCAGAAATTGTCATCAATCGTCCTCCATGCTTTGCCGAAATCCTTAAAGCTGCTGCGTCTTCTGAGGGTCAGGAAGGCGGCGCAGGAGGCTGCGAGGGTGAGTATGGCGTAACCCACAGGGGCTGGAACGCCGGTCTTAGGCGGCTCCAGAGCGGGGTCATACACGTTCCTGACGGGTGCGAGGCTGGTATCCACGCCGTTGAGCAGCATGCTGGCTTTTATGGTGTTTGAGGCAGCGTCGGGGTATACGAAAACCTCCACCTGATAGACCTGATCCGAAAAAATCACGGCAAGGTGATTGGTTTTTTCCTCCACTAATGTGTAGGTATGGGTACCTAAATTGGCCGATGTATAGGTCAAAGGGAAGCTTACAAAGCCATTTTCGTCCGATTTCAGGGTGGTTTGGCTGCCTGTTTCGAGGTTGGTCAGCGTGAAGGAGAAGCTCGCGGGGGACATCTGCTTCTGCCCGAGAGAAACGACGGTTTTCGAAACGCTGAGGCTGAGGTAGGCTGCGTCCGGCGTGAAGACGGGGCCGGGCACGAAGCTGTTTACGAGGGCGGCGTTGCCATCGGTATAGATATAGGCGAGGGCAGGGCAGAAAGCGAGGATGGAGATAAGCAGGGCAAGTATGAATATGCGTTTGCAGCGTGCCATGATGCCTTCTCTCCTTTCTTGCTTGCCGCCCGCTCCCGAAGGAGCGGACAGCGGGGGGATTAAGTAGTAGGGATGACGTTGTCGCTTGCATCCACCGTGTTGCGACCATAGAGACGGTCGTTGCGAATGTTCTTGCCAGCGGAATCATCGGTACAGCCAATAGTGTTGGCGGTAACGGAAACATTGCTTGCAGAGCAATTGCTCTCGATCGCCACCGGATAGCTGATCGCGCCGATCAGCTGACCTGCATCGCGGGCAGCAGGGGTTACAGGCACGCCGTCGGTATCGACCTGCGTTTCATCGAGGGTGATTTGCACCTTGCCGATGGTGAAGGTGTTGGTAACGCTGGCTTCATCGGTGAAGTAGGCGACCGTGGCAAAGACAGTCGCGGAAACCAGCGCGGCGATGGCAATGAGCATCAGCAGGATTTTACGGGTCGAGCGCATATCGGAGCCTCCTGTATAAGCGGGGTTGGTTCGGCAGATCTGGCTTGGTCATTTGCTTTGGTTTGGCGGCCTGACCTTGCAGGGAGGGCAGACCGATAGCCCTGCGGCAGGCGGTCAGTCGTCCTCGTAGCGGGAGCGACGGCTGGCAGAGGTCTGCGGGGCATAGGAGCCTCGGCTGTAGCTGCCGCTGCGTGCAGAGCCGCCATAGGAAGAGGAGCGCGGGCGGGCATAGCCATCCCCGCGGTAGGCAGCAGAGCGGCTCTGCGTGCCAGAGGAGCGGCGGGGGGCATAGTAGCCCTCCTCGCTGCTGTGATGTCGCTGGGCTGGCTGGCTGGCGCTCTGAGGACGGCTGGAGCGGGCATAGCCATCGTCATAGCGGCTGTACCTGCGGGAGGAAGCCTGATCGGTGCGTCCGGGGCGGGCATAGCCATCGTCCTCATTGCGGGAGGAGCGGCGGGGACGATCATAATCTTCGGAATAGCGGCTGCGGGGGCGGGCAGGCTCGTAGTAGTCCGCTTCACGGTAGCGGCGCTGGGGAGCCTCTCTGCGGCGGGAATCCTCGCCGTAAGCATCCTCATAGCGGTGCCGCATCTGCAGGGCGCGGCGTATCTGCTGAGGGCTGCGGCGGTCGCCGGTAATCATGCCGCGGAGCTTCCATATGAGCTTGGAGCTGCCGTCGGCGGTGATCAGCTCGGAAACGAATACCAGCGCGATGAGCAGCAGGCTGACCAGCACGGTGGTGGTTATGCCGGTGGGGGACTGGATATAGTTGAGGAAGTAACCCATCTTCGGCAGGCAGAAAACCACCTTGCCGATGATATCCTCGCGGCTGACGAGGGAGGAGTCGGCAACGTCGTTCGCATCGCCCTTGGTGCGATACTGAATGACGGAGGGGTTATTCTCGTCCGGCACAAGCTCCACAATGCGGCGGGTGGCGATGATGTTTTCACTGAGCTTGAAGCTGATAGTATCGCCAACCTGAAGGGCGGAGGTATCGATTTTCTTGACATAGATGAGGGAACCGGTGGGGTAATCCAGCTCCATGGAGCCGGTGAGCACGCCATAGACCTCGAAGCCGAAGAAGCGGATGACGGACACGGACAGCGCTAGGAACACAACTGCAAACACCAGCACGGATGTGATGGTGCGGATTACCAGCTTGGCACTGCGATTCATAGTTGGAATGACCTCCTGTAAGGGCGTCCTTGTCGCCTAGGGAATGGTGATTTTTGCCGAGCTATGCGCCTTCGGCTGCATGCGGGGCTTGGCACAGAGCTGACAAGACCCATATGCACAACAGACGATCAGCATATATGGAAGCAAAAAAACCAAACGCAAGAGCGGCGAATAGATAGGTTCTACATATATTCAGGAATGGGCAGCCGATGGGCGCTTGCTCAGGCAGCCGTCCACGGGTTCTGGCTTTGGCTTACAGTATAGAAGACGGCGGCCTTGGCGGCAGCTCCGGCGTCATCGGTGATGGCTTGGGAAACGATCCTCACGGCAAAGCCATTGTAGGGCTGAAGGCTTGCGATGTCCTCATTGGTGATGGAGGCGTCCATTGCCAGCTGAAGCAGGCTTGGCTGGGTGGCACTGCCGCTGGCCACGAGATCGTAGCTGTAGACATAGACACGGAAGGGCAGCGTATCTATGGTGAGATCGATGTAATTCCTGCCGCCGTCAAAGGCTGCGAGCTTGGCTTCGTCCTGCCAGTTCAGCTAGATGCTGTCCATGAAGGACTCGCCGCTGCCGAGGACAGGGTTTGGAAAGGCAAATATCGTGCGGATGCAGGCGGCGGGAACGGCATCGGAGGCGGGAGTATACAGATAGAAAACCTTGATCGCGTGATCCACAGCGCCGACATTGTTCCAGTAGCCGCCGACCTTGGCAGGGGTATTGCCGCTTCGGAAGGCGGGGGAGGGCAGCAGCTGGGTGAGGATGGTATGGGCGGAAGGGTCGGATGCAGGCAGAGGTGGGAAGCTTTATGAGAGAACCATCTGCATCGCGCTGGAGGGTGTGCTGGGTGATGGATATGCTGGCGGCGGAGGGAACGCCGGGGGTGGAGGAAGCATCGTCATCGCCGCCAAGCAGCTGCACGCCCTTGGCACGAAAGTTAAAATCTTCAAGCGTGCCGCCATCGGAAACCTGCATGGCAAGCGGCGCCGTTGACTGATCGGCGCTGGGGTGGCTGGCGATTATATAGGTTCGAAATGCTAGCGTGCCGCCGACGCCGATGGATGCGATAAAAGCTAGGCTGACGGCCAGTAACAGAAGCTTCTTCAATGCAGGATCCTCCGCTATTTAAGCTTGGATGCGAAATACAGACAAATAACAACGCCTGCCGAAATGATAGAAGAAAAGTTGACAAATGGAGTTATCCTTGTTTTTTTGCGGCAGTTTTGTAGCTATTCAACTCATACTAGACATAGAATAATCATTTTTGGGTTAAAAATAAAGAAATATGACGGTTCTTTCATAAAATGATAGCCTTATTTAATAATTGCAGGCGGTGGGACGGGTTGCTTTGTTTTGCAGGATTCTTAAAACAGACCGAAGTATGGTTTGCTTATTATTCGAATAATAAAAACAGACCGAGAACGAAAGATTGAAGGCATAAAACAGACCAAAGTCTAAAATATGGGCAGCAAAAACAGACCGAAGTCTAAAATTGCGCATACAAAACAGACCAAGGTATGGAATGAAAATTGGTAGCGGGGCTTGACTTGCGATTGATTTGTGTTAAGATAAAGAGAGAAAAGGAAAAATGGATATGTGGCTGGTTAAATGAGGTTAGACAGAGACAGACCGGGGAGCGCCCGAGCACATTACAGGCGCAAGCAGAGGGCGGCGCTGGCACGCAGGCTGGTTCCGCTGGCTGTGTTTGTTGGCTTGGCTGTCTTTGGCGGCTGGAAGCTGAGCCAGAGCCTGCTGGGTGTGCGCGATGCAAGGGATGTGAATCGGCAGCTGGAGTCGATCTACGAGCAAGCTGCGGAGGCTGTCGGCGCTGAAGCGGCAGGTTCCGCTGCCGAGGCTGGCGCGGAGGCACAGGCGAGCGCTGCGCGCAGGACGGCTTACCAGTATGTTGGCGACACGATCATGAAGCAGAGCCAAGCGATGCGGGAGATCAACAGCGATTTTGTTGGCTGGATCAACATACCAGACGTGCTGAGCCTGCCGGTGGTCTACCGCGACAACGAATATTACGTCAACCATGATTTCTATGGCGCGGAAAGCGAGAGCGGCACGGTATTTCTGGACGAGAAGCATCCCTTTGCGCAGGAGAACCAGTATCTGCTGATGCACGGCCACAACGTATATGACGGCAGCATGCTGGCGATGCTGACCCATTTCCGCAACAGCGACTATATAAAGGCGCACCCATACCTGTATTTCAACACGCTCTACCGCCAAGAACGATACGAGATATTCGGCGTGATGGCGGTGGGGGAAAGGGAGATGTACGGGCTGATGCGGATGGGTTCGCCGCAGTTTCGCAACGATGCGGAGTTCAATTCCTTCATTGACAGCCTGCGGCGCAACAGCCTGCGGTTTACGGATGAGGAGATTCCCAGCGACGCAGCGATCCTAGCTCTATCCACCTGCTGGAACGACGAGCGGATCGTGGTGCTGTACCGGCGCGTGGAGGAGTGACGCTGCATGCAGCCAAGCATGCAGCGTATATTGACGCGCGGGGTTTTCGCGCCAAGCTGTTTGGCAGACGCTGAACAGCCGCCCCGATTTTCAAAATGCTATTTGTCCTTCCTGTTTTTGAAGCATAACGCCGCAGCCAAGCAGCCAAAGCCACCGACCCACACCAGCGCCGCAAAGATCCACTGTTGTATGAAGCCAAAGATACAGCCCGACAACAGCATCAGCATGCCTGCTGCAAGCAACAGGCGAGCTGCAAGCTGTTCATTCATTTTCAACACACCTTTGAATTTCGTTATTCAGCTTCTGCACGGCGAACCTCATCTTCTCTTGTAAAGGATCAGCTCCGGGCTTGCACAGTTTTCGCCATAGCTGCTGATCAGAATAAAGCTTTCCCGTGCAATGACGCCAAAGCAGGTCTTGCCGCTGCTGTCTAGCAGGTTCTTGACCTGTGCGCCGAGATACACCTCGTCGTCCTTCAGAAATTTCACAGCGCCGCCGGGCACGGGATACTCTAGGTTTACATAATTTCCAACCAGCGGATAAAGCTCGGCGACAGGCTCCATGCCGTCTATGCCCAGCTTGTTGATCTCATCTATTAAGCCCTGCTTGAACGCCCGATAGGCGTCCAAGCCGCCGGTCAATATGTATTTTGCCACATAGCACTGCTTCCCGAAGGGGCATCCGTTTGTTGCAATGCAGCCGGGGCAGGCTTCCTTGGACGGACATTCAGCGCAGTTTGCGCCGCAGAGAGATTCCTTCATTTGCTTTCTCCATTTCTGGATTTCAACAGCAGCATCATCGCCGTAAAATCCTGCGTCAGCATTTTTGATATCTGTTCCTGTGTGAAATCGCACATCCCCGTGGCGCATAGCGTGCCGATCCCGTAGGTATGGATCCACGAATGCTCAAATAGCGTCTTGGCGTTCTCGGCTGATAAGCCATAATCCTCTTGGATCGCATTCAGGCATTCGTCGGCAATGTTGCCGAGATGTGCATAAATATCGGTAAAGGATCGCACATTGCTGTTTTGCGACATGAATATAAGCTGATAGAGCTGCGGCTCCTCCTTGGCAAACAGGATCATCTGCATGCCAACCTGCTTGAAGATGGGCATGCCCGCGCCGGCCTTGTGGGCATAGGTTTCAAAGCGCTCCATGGCGGCAGCCTTTACGCCGTCGGCAACCTCCTGCATGGAGCTGAACACGGTGAAGATCGGCGTGGCGGAGGTCTTCAGCGCATTGCCCAGCAATTTGGCGGTCAGCGCGCTGATCCCCCTGCTCGATACCACATCCAAGGCGGCGGCGATGATCTCTTCCCTTGTAAACTTTGGTTTCGGCGGCATTATTGCTCCTTCCTTACCTGCAATTGTGTTGCTAAATATACGTTCTAAAATGATAATTCTATTATACGCATTGCGTGGATAAAGTCAATGGATTTTGGGAGAAAAGCTTCGATGCTCCGGCGTGCGCTGCCCGGAAGGCAGCCCCCCTCTTGTATAATCC
>CAYWLE010000105.1:0-6641 GCA_964458825.1 uncultured Oscillospiraceae bacterium
CCGTGGTTGACGGCGGGGAAGCCGTTGAGCATGGCGCGATCCAGACGGATGGATTCGCTGATGCCGTTTTCCGCTTCCTTGTAGCGGTTCTGGCGGGTGTAGCTGTCGATGGTGGTGGGCAGCAGGTCGGCCTCACCAAAGGTTTCCAGATGCTGCAAAAGCTCTATATGGCGCTCGATCACCGGCACGCCTGCGCGGGGCTGGGTCAGGGTGCGACCCTCCTGCTTTGCTTTGCTCAGCTTGAGGGAGAAGATGCGGTTTTCAGGCATTGCCTTGTGGTAAGACACGGATTCGTTCAGATCCACGTCCTTGCCGGTGGGCCACTGGGAGAGAACCTCCTTCCGCAGCGCTTCAAATTCGCCGTCGGGGATGCGCTTATTCTTTATATCCATTGTTTTCTAACTCCTTCTTCATGATGCGCAGCGCAATCTGTGGATAATGCTCGCTGAGCAGACCCATCGCTGCAAGGATGTATTTCCGATCCACCTGTATGCTTGCCTTCTGAGGCTTGAGGGACATGGGTGCAGAGGCGGAGTAGAGCGCGTGGGCGGCGATCTCGTCTGTGCGGCTGGTGTGAATCAGGCAGCCGCCGGTCACGATAATCTGCCGCACCGGACGCAGATCCTTGCCGCTCTGCACGTAGGTAAGCCCCATCAGCGTGTAGGTTTCCTCAAGGGAGCCTGCATGGCGGGTCACGGCGGTCTCGATGGCGAGGGAGGCAAGGGCAAAGTCCAGCGCCTCCAGCTCAGATCCGGGCTCGGGTATCATCTCCGTATGGCTGCTGATCTCCTCAATCAGCGCCTCCGCCCGCTCCCTTGAAAGACCGGATAGCTGGCATACGCGCTCTATACCCGCAGCCTCTACAATGCCGCGCACGGAATAGCGCATGCCGATATCGCCCTCCACCGTTCGCTTGGCGTAAGGCTCCGGCAGACCCTTGTATACCGTGTCGGAGGTGCCGGGCATGCCATCGCACATGGAATAGATATCCGTGGTCGCGCCGCCCACGTCCACGGCAACCAGCTCGCCAATGCCGCTCTCATCCTCGCAGCCACGCGCCAGCAGCTCCATCGCCTTCATTACGGCGGAGGGAGTGGGCATGAGTATGCCGTCGATGAGGGAGGCGGCCTTGCTCAGCCCCTTTGCCTCTATGATGCGGTTGAGAAAGATCTCGCGTATCTTCAGTCTGGTTGGTTCGATGTTCAGAACGCCGAACTTGGGCATTACATTTTCACAGATGTGCGTTTCGTGGTCAGCGAGTATGCGCGCGCATTCCCGCGCCACGGAGCGGTTGCCCGCAATGACGATGGGGAAGCTAAACTTAGCTCCGGCCAGCATGCTTGCGTTGTGCAGTATGCACTCGCTGTTTCCACCGTCGGTGCCGCCCACCAGCAGGAAGATGTCCGGCTGGATGGCGATGATCTCCTCGATGTCGTCCTCAGTCAGCTGGAAGGAATAGAGCTTGAGCACCTTGGCTCCCGCGCCGAGGCTCGCCAGCCGCGCAGCTTCGGCGGTAAGCTCGGGAACCAGACCGCTGGCAACCATCCGCAGTCCGCCCGCCGCAGAGGAACAGGCATAGCGCGCCTCATATTCCACAGTGCCGGTGATCTGCTCCAGCCTGTGCATGGCTTCCCGCAAACCATCGCCGATGTCGGTCTGCACCGTGGTATAGGCAGCCGCCGTGCCCAGCAGCTGCTCGTTCTCCAAGTCCACGGCAGTTACCTTGGTATTGGTGCTGCCGAAGTCGATTAGGAGCACGTTTTTCATGCTTCCTCCTCCATGTGGAGCAGCTCACGCAGGGCAGCGATGGTGGTCTCCGGCGGCGTGGAGGGCGGGAAGGCGCGGTCAAAGCCCATTGCCTTGAAGCGCTGCTCAACCTCCTCAAACTTCTGCTTGCCGATAACGATGTTGCCGCCCACCAGCAGCGGTATGCCCTTCAAGCCTGCCTCGTCGCACTTCTCGCGCATGCCGCGGCAGTCCAGCTCGCCCTGCCCGTAGAGGGAGGAGATCACGATTGCATCCGCGTCAGACTCGATGGCGGCGGAAATGTACTCCTCCTGAGAAACCATCACGCCGAGGTTAACCACCTCAAAGCCAGCCTCCGTAAAGGCATGGTAGAGGATCTTGTTGCCGACAGCGTGAACGTCTGCTCCGATTACGCCGATAACCAGAACCTTTTTCTTCATTGCTTCCGACTCCTTTTGAAATGTAGTAATACCTGCATTTTTTTAACCTGTGGCTGTCGCCAGAGGTTGATACCAGTTCCTTTGTAATTGATTTTTTTTATTTATCTATCAGAAATCACAGCAGCTCTTGCGGTGCTGAAGCTTCTCGAGGTTTTCCTCGGAATCCTCGCCCACGAAGCCGATGAGCAGGTAGCGGTGCATCTGATAGTCGTACACGATCTCATGATCCAGCCGGAAGCCCTTTATTTTGCCCGTCGAGCTTACATGGGTGCGCGGCCCGCTGCATTCGTGCAGATAGTCGCCCACCATGATGTGGTTCTCGTCGTGGTATTGCACGGGCAGGTCGCGGGCAATGTCCTCGTTCACCATCTGCTCCAGCTTTAGCAGGTCGATTGCCGGCGGCTTGTCCTGGAAGGCGAGCACAAAGCCATGGCGTATGTCGTCGTGCTTGCAGCTCTCCACCAGCTCAGGATCCATGTGGATCTCGCATAGATCCTCCGCCGTGTGCGCCATCAGGCGATAGGGCAGGGAGGAATGCACGTTTTTCACAAATTCCTCCGGCTCGGGGCCAAATAGCGTCGGCCGATTGATGATGATCTGCTCGCCCACGCCAACCAGCAGATCGGCGTTGCGGGGCAGAAGCGGATAGATCAGGTCAAAATGCTCCACAACCACGCGCTTGCCAAGGTGAACAGCCTCCATGATGGCGTCCGCCAGCACGTGCGGCTGGGTAAAGCCCGTTTCAAAGCGTATGTCCAGATGGTAGGTGTGTGGCGTGTAGAAATTGAAGCCTCGGCGCTGCTCGCCTACGTCCAGCAGCGGCAGGGGACGCACGTTCACGCCGTCGTCGTCGTTGGTCAGCTCCAGCCCGGGAAACATGCCCTTCACCAGCGCGCTCTTGCCCGAGCCTGCATCGCCAATGAAGCCGATCAGCTTGTCAAAGGGCGTCAGGTATAGCTGGGCGATCTGCATGCCGATGTCGTAGATGCGCTTCTGCCCACGCGGCGCAAAGAAGGACGCCAGTATCAGGCTCTGTTGCATGCGATGGTATGCCATTTGCTGCCTCCTTGGATAAGTAATTCTGGTTTGAATGGGTCTATTGATTATCTGATATGATACAAATCATCGATTGTTGCAGCCATTGATTCTGCCTGAACAGCAATTGTTCTTCCCTGAGAAGCCTTTAAGCCTGCCTGCCATCCAGCCAAGCCTTCAGGTAAGCAAGGGTCGTGGGCGGCACAAGGGTTTCCAGCTCATCCAGTATAGCCGCCGTGGAAAGCCGCCGTGCCGCAGATGCTCCTTCCTCCAGCAGCGCCCGCACCCGGGACGCGCTTATGGCCGCGCCGCCGCACTCCAGCCGTTCCAGCTCGACCACCTCCACGCCATAGCCGGGGAGATGCGCCTTCAGGCTCTGGTTGTAGGCTTGGGTGGTGGGGCTGGCAGGCTCCGTGCCGATAAAGCGATGGGTGATCCCCAGCGCCGGAGCGATTCTCTCGCCAAAGAGATGCACGTCCACCTCGCTGTAAATGTCCCCGACCCGCGCCTTGTCCTTGATGAAGTAGCTGGGAAAGGTTGCCGAGGATACCATGTAAGGCCCGCTCGGATGGATGGTTACGTTCTTCAGATCGGCGCAGCCAAGCCGCGCCAGCTCCAGCCGCACGTCGGCGGGAAAGAGGCTCTTTTCCTCGGAGAGGATGAATACATGCAGATGCTCCACCTGCGCCGCCGCCGCTTCGATCAGATAGCGATGACCGTAGGTAAAGGGATTGCAGTTTGCCACGATGCAGCCAAGCCTTGCGCAGGGAGCATTCGGACGTTCGATGGAGGCAAGGAAGTCGGCAAGTCCGTTCCTTCGGTTCTCCATCAGCAGGCACGAGGATGTACGTACGAGTGGATAGAAGCCGAAGCCGGAGAAGAGCATTTGGTTGGCTGGCTTGGTAAAGAGCATCAGCTGCTGTGCGCCCCGATCGAAAGCCTCGCGGCGAAGCTCGGTGATTATGGCTGCGCACAGATCCTCGCCCTGCCGCAGCGGCGATACAGCCACGCACTTGATCGTGCAGCCATCCAGCGAACCGGCGGCAATGATCTCGCCATCCTCCACCAAGGCGGCGGTGAAATCAATGCCCTCATCATAGTCCAGCGCACATTGCTTCAGGAAGGCTTCCAGCTGCCTGCGCATATCGCCCCGCATCGGGCGGCCGGTTTCCATCTGCATCGGGAAAACCTCCCCTTCCAGTATACGCTTTTAGTATAAGCCAAAGCGGCGAAATTGTAAATAAAACATAGTTGTCAAAAAGCAAATTCCATTATATAATAAGTGGGAAATGATCTATAACAATCCTGCCTAGGATATGCTTTTGCGATAAAACCAAGCGGTCGAACCGCTTTTAACAAAATCCAAGCAAGCAGAACCCAAGCAATGCCGATAGCCATGAAAAGGAGAGGATGGAAAAATGAGCCAGATCATCAGGCGCGCCTGCGCCGGCACGCTGGAATCCAGCGACGTATATGTGGAGATCGAGCCAGCCGAAGCTGGCATCGCCATCGAGCTTGACTCGGTGGTGATCGATCAGTTTGGCGATTCGATCCGCCGTGCGGCGGGCGAGGTGCTTGCCGAGCAGGGCATTGATAGCGCCAAGCTCCGTCTGGTGGATCGCGGTGCGCTGGACTGCGTGATCCGCGCCCGGGTGGAAACCGCCGTAGCGCGCGGGAAAGGAGAGTAAGCCATGCGTCGTTCCATGCTGTTTTTGCCGGGCAACACGCCCAATATCATCGTAAATGGCGAGGTTCTGGGCGCCGATGCGGTGATCCTCGATCTTGAGGACGCCGTATCTCCCGCCGAGAAGGATTCCGCCCGCATCCTCGTGCGCAACGCCATCTCCCGCATGGGCTTTGGCGGCTGCGAGGTCATCGTGCGCATCAATTCCACTGATACCGATTTCTGGATGAAGGATCTGGATTACATCATCCCCGTAAAGCCCAGCCTCATCATGCCGCCCAAGACCGGCTGCGCAGAGGATGTGCGGCGGGTGGACGCCTACATTGCCTCCCTTGAGGATAAGCTGGGCATGGAGAAAAACAGCGTGGGCCTTATCCCGCTGATTGAAACTGCCCTCGGCGTGGAGAACGCCTACCAGATCGCCTCGGCAAGCCCCCGCGTGCGAGCCATCTTCCTCGGCGGCGAGGATCTCACCGCCGACCTGCGCTGCAAGCGCACCAAGGCGGGCAATGAAATCGCCTATGCCCGCAGCCGCATGGTCTGCGCCGCCCGGGCGGCAGGGGTGGAGGTCTATGATACCCCATTTACCGACGTCAACGACGACGAAGGTATCTATGCCGATGCGGAGTATGCCAAGAGCCTCGGCTTCACCGGCAAGTCCGCCATATCCCCCCGCCACGTGCAGGCGATCAACGAGGTATTCAGCCCCAGCCAGAAGGATATCGACTATGCCTACGAGGTCATGCAGGCGATCCGCATCGGCAAGGAGCAGGGCAAGGGTGCGGTCGCTCTGCGCGGCAAAATGATCGATGCACCCATCGTGGCGCGAGCAGAGCAAACCATTGCCATGGCTCAGGAGCTGGGTCTGGGAAGGAGTGAAGCATGATGCAGAGCAAGCTGGTCAATAGCCTGCGCGAGGCGATCGTTCTGTCCGGTCTGAAGAGCGGCATGTCCGTGTCCTTCCACCATCACCTGCGCAATGGCGATCATACCCTCAATATGGTCATGGATGAAATCGCCGCTCTCGGCATAGCTGAGCTTACCCTCAACGCAAGCTCCATCTTCGATATCCATGCCCCGCTGGAGGATCACATCCGCAACCATGTGGTTCGCAAGATCAATACCAATTATATGTCCGCCGGGCTTGGCCACCGCATCTCCGAGGGTCTGATGGATGAGCCTGTGGACTTCCGCACCCACGGCGGCAGGCCGAGGGACATTGCGCTGGGCGTGACTCCCATCGACGTCGCCTTCATCGCGGCTCCTGCGGCGGATGCTGCGGGCAACTGCTCCGGCATGTATGGCCCCTCCGCCTGCGGCAGCCTCGGCTATGCCTTCCCGGATGCCATGTATGCCAAAAAGGTCGTCGTCATTACCGATAATCTCCAGCCTTACCCCATGATCGGCTGGTCGATCCCGGAAATCTATGTGGATTATGTGGTTCAGGTGCCCGCCATTGGCGATCCCAAGGGCATCGTTTCCGGCACAACTAAGATCACCCGCGACCCCGTCGGGCTCGTTATGGCGCGCAGCGCTGTGGAGGTCATTCGCCACTCCGGTCTGCTCAAGGATGGCTTCTCCTTCCAGACCGGCGCGGGCGGCGCTTCCCTTGCCGCGGCAAAGTTCCTGATGGACGTCATGCTTCGGGAGGATATCCACGGCTCCTTTGCCTCCGGCGGCATCACCGGCTATCTGGTGGATATGCTTCAGGCTGGCTGTTTCAAGTCCCTGATGGA
>CAYWLE010000106.1:0-6630 GCA_964458825.1 uncultured Oscillospiraceae bacterium
AAAGCAGCCTGCCCCAAAAACAGAGGCGTGGCCGCGGTTCCACTCTGCAAATTACTCCCTTTGGCTGTATCGGGCCAAACCCGTCCTCCATTGCGAGGATTGCTCCCGGGCGCACATTCGGCAAAGCCACGCCGCATCCGCTTCCAGCCAACGGCAGATGCTCTCTTGGGCTGACCAACGCCTACTTTTCCCGTTCAATGCAGGCATATTGTAACATGCTGAGCGTGCGATTGTCAAGCAGAGCTTGTTAAATCGCTGATCCGCCGCCAACACAACGGTCAAGAATTGCACGATAGAATCAAATAAAGAAGGAAAGCGGAGGGTCGGCACGATCATTGGAACAATTCATTATGCCCACTCGCCGTAAAGCGGCAAGGACATAATAACCTAACCCTGCCCCATCATCCATCCTGCCAAAATAATTTGGCTCCCTGCTCAGATCAGAGCGGGGAGCCTTCCATATCTATAAGTATAGTATTTGTTTTTCAGCCTTCCATTATGGCGGTGCTGCCCGGCGTCAGCAGCATGCCGCGCAGGTGCTCGTGGATCAGCCCGTTGGTTGCCAGCACATTGCAGGTGACGAGTACATCCCTGTCCTCGCGCCACTCGCTCACCATGCCGCCAGCCTCCTTGAGGATAACCACGCCTGCGGCAATATCATAGATATGCAGGCAAAGCTCAAAGAAGCCCTCGGCACGGCCCGATGCAATGCTGCAAAGGTCGTAGGCTGCCGAGCCGCTGCGGCGCATGTCGCTGTAGGCACGGGTGATGGCGTGCAGGCGTTCCATCACATAGTCGTTCGCCCAAGGCACCCGATGGCAGAAGGACATATGCAGGAAGGATTCCCTCGGCTTGCTTACCTCGCTCACGTGGATGGGCACGCCGTTCAGGGTGGCTCCTTCACCCTTCACACCCAGCCAAAGCTCGCCCGTGGGCGGACAGAACACGCAGCCAACCACCAGCTCGCCAGCTAGCTCATAGGCGATGGATATGGTGTAGAGCAGCTCGCCCTTGAAGAAGTTGGAGGTGCCGTCGATGGGATCCACGATCCACCGTCCCGAAGCGCTCAGGCTGCCGCCCTCCTCCTCGCCAAAGAAGCCGTCCTCCGGGCAGGCTCCCAGCAGTATGGAGCGGATCAGCTCCTCGCTGGCAACGTCCATCTCGGTCACGAAGTCGTTCTCAGCCTTGTGGTGCGCCGGAGTGTGGGGGTGGCTGAGCAGCATCTCGCCGGCGGCGCGGGCAGCCTTTTCCGCCAGAAGCGCCTTTTCACGCAGGGTCATATCTTTTCATCTCCAAATCTTTTTGTTGGCAGTTGTTTTCGAATGTGTTATAATGCTATTGTAAGGTCTTTTGCTTGCTCTTTTCCATCGCTCTGCACCGTAGCTCTGCGGCGCGGCTGCGATTGTAGCATACCTGTGTATTATTATACCACATAGTTCTCTGGAAGGGTGTTTATTTTTGATGAAGCTGGTTTCTTGGAATGTAAACGGCCTGCGCGCCATTATCGGCAAGGATTTTTATCAGAGCGTGGCAGACATGGCTCCCGATGTGCTCTGCCTACAGGAGATCAAGATGCAAAAGGGTCAGTGCAATGTGGAGCTGCCCGGCTATGAGCTATACTTCAATTGTGCCGACCGCAAGGGCTATTCCGGCACGGCTGTCTTCTCCCGCCTGCCTGTGCAGGCTGTGACCTATGGCATCGGCATAGACGAGCACGACCATGAGGGCAGGGTTATCACCTGCGATTTCGGCTCCTTCTATCTGGTTTGCTGCTATACGCCGAACTCTCAGGATGGCCTCAGGCGGCTGGATTACCGCATGGCTTGGGAGGACGCCTTCCGAGGCTACCTGATGAAGCTCAACCAAGCCAAGCCCGTGCTGCTCTGCGGCGACCTGAACGTTGCCCATCAGGAGATCGACCTAAAAAACCCCAAAACCAACCGCATGAATCCCGGCTTTACCGATCAGGAGCGGGAGAAGCTTAGCTGCCTGCTTGCCTCGGGCTTTGCCGATTCCTTCCGGCAGCTGCACCCCGACGAGGTAAAGTACAGCTGGTGGAGCTACCGCATGAAGGCACGTGAGCGGAACGCAGGCTGGCGCATCGATTACTTCATCGTATCCGAAAATGCCATGCCCTTTGTTCGCGCCGCAGAGATCCATAACGAGTATTTCGGCAGCGACCATTGCCCCGTGTCCGTTGAATTTGACGCTCAGGCGTGCGCTGATGCAGCCTCCGCAGCTCAAAGCTGACATTTCATACGCCAAATTGCATTTTTCGTGTATCCGACCCTTGCAATGAACCTTCATTGCGTGTAAAATAGCAGCAAGGTGATCGAAATGAAGAAAAAAATAATCAAATCCGCAATCCCGATCTATGGAGCGGCAGCCGTCTGGCTGCTGATGGGTCTTATCTGCCCCACGATGCTGCTCAGGCTCTGGTTCATATTCCTGACGGCGGCGATCTCTGCGGGCGCTTATATCGGTCTGTCGAAGGTATTCAAGGGTCGCGAGGTTGAGGTGCGCGAGGCAGCCAACTCCGGCGACCGCTCCATCGACGCCCTCATCGAGCAGGGCAGGCGGCAGCTGGATAGCCTCACCGCCGCCAACGTCGCTATACCGGATGCGGGCATTTCCCAAAACCTCGATGCCATGGTTGCCGCAGGTGAGGAGATATTCCGCGTGCTCGAGCGCGATACCTCTCAGGCGCAGGCTGTTCGCAGGTTCATGAACTATTACCTGCCCACCGCCGAGAAGCTGGTTTCCAATTATCGCCTGATGATGGATACCCCTAACCCCGGCGAGAATATCGCCTCCGCCATGCGTTCCATTGAAAATAGCCTGTCCATGATTGCCTCCGCCTTCCAAAAGCAGCTCGATAACCTCTATAAGGATCGTGCTCTCGATGTGGAAACCGATATTCAGGTGATGGAAACCATGCTCTCCGGCGATGGTTTGAGCGATCGCGGCACATTAAGCCAAGCCAATGCGCAGCCAGACGACCAGAGCGATGATACGGACGATAATCAGGGCATAAGGCTCCAAATTTGATAACCTGCCAGCCGGTGTAACCGGTCTTGCAGGCGTCATAAGCATCTTATAACCAGCATTGAACATATACAGGAGGGCAATACCATGTCTGAAATCAAACTCACGCTGAACCCCGTCACCCCCGTCGCACCCGAGGGAGCCGTAGCAGCTGCAGCCGAGGAGGCATTGAATGAGGCGCAGGCGATCGCCGCACAGGTGCAGGAGGATACCGCCAAGGTAGAGAAGTTCAGCGAGGCTGAGCAGCAGATGATCGATGAATTTTCCAAGCAGATCGATATCACCGATTCCACCCTCGTCTTCTCCTATGGCGCCGCCGCCCAGCAGAACATCTCTCAGTTCTCGGACGCGGCCCTGAAGAATGTAAAGACCAAGGATCTGGAGGAGGTTGGCGATGCCATCGCCGATCTCGTCACCGAGCTTCGCGGCTTCAATACCGATGATGATGAGGATAGCAAGGGCATCCTCGGCTTCTTCAGAAAGAAGCGGGAGAGCGTGTCCAACCTCAAGGCAAAGTATGATGATACCGAGGTCAATGTCAACCGCATCGTGGAGGCTCTGGAGAGCCATCAGGTGCAGCTGCTCAAGGATATCGCCATGCTCGATCGCCTCTATGACCAGAACCTTACCTACTTCAAGGAGCTTTCCATGTATATTGCCGCCGGCAAGCAGCGGCTGGAGGAGTTCCGCAATAATGAGCTGAAGCAGGCGTATGCCAAGGCAGAGGCTTCCAACCTGCCCGAGGATGCGCAGGCAGCCAAGGATCTTTCCGATCAGGCAGACCGCTTCGAAAAGAAGATTTATGATCTGGAGCTTACCCGCAATATCTCCATCCAGATGGCTCCGCAGATTCGCATGATCCAGTCCAGCAACCAGCTCATGGCTGAAAAGATCCAGACCTCCATCGTAAATACCATTCCCCTCTGGAAGAACCAGATGGTTATGGCGCTGGGCATTGCCCATACCCAGCAGGCAATGGAGGCGCAGCGCAGCGTGACCGACCTCACCAACGATCTGCTTCGCAAGAATGCCGAGAAGCTGCATATGGCTACCGTGGAATCCGCCAAGGAATCCGAGCGCGGCATCATCGATATCGAAACCCTCAAGCATACCAACCAGATGCTTATCTCAACCATGGATGAGGTGCTCTCCATCCAGCAGAACGGCCGCGAGAAGCGCCGCGCCGCAGAGGCGGAGCTTGCCAATATCGAAGCCGAGCTGCGAGCAAAGATGCTGGAGGTTCGCAAGTAAGCCAGCCTGAGCAGCCAACCCCAATTTGAATCATACCCGAAGGGAGAAAACCATGCGCTTTACGGAAAACAGACCCATTGCTTGGGCAGTGCTCGTCGCCTGTGCGCTGGGCAGCATCGTCGGTCTTGGCGGCGCAGGTATGGCGCGGGAGCGCGGCAAGGCGCTGGATGTGTTCTATAGGGGCAGCAGCAAGGCGTCTGCCGCCTCCTCCACCACCCATAGTATGGACGCCTACCTTGACCGCGCTGCGGACTGCGCGCAGATCATGGCGAGCGAGGTTCAGCTCCTCCTTGGCGAAAGCAGCGATGCACAGCAAATGCTCGATCAGCTCGCCGAGCTCACCGATGGCGATACCATCGAGGCTCGCTACGCAGCCTACCAGCAGGTCAAATCACTCAGCGATAAGCTCTATAACGCCGTCTATGCCTCTGGCACAAGCGACGCCCAGCGCGTGAACTTCAAGGCTGCCTATGATGATTTCTGGGGCTGCGATAAGTATATCCTCAAGGATCCCTATCGCCAGCTTGCCGCCGATTTCAACAGCAGCATGCAGGGCTTTCCGGCAGGCGCGGTTTGCAGCCTTGTGGGTGTGGATGAGCTGACCGGCTTCGGCTCCTGACCCAAGCAAAATTCAACCATAACGGAGGATGTAATTACTAAAATGAAGAGAAAACTGGCGTGCTTTCTGGCACTGATGCTGACCCTTGTGCTGAGCGGTTCAGCCCTTGCCTCCATTGAAAAGCCCGGCAAGGATTTCTATTACCTCGATACCGCCAACGTGCTCAGCACCGAAACGGAGGGTATCATCTACTTCTGCAATCAGGCGCTCGAGGAGCAGACCGGCGCACAGATCGTCGTTGCCGCGCTGGATAACCTCGATGGCGAGGATACCTACGACTACGCCTATGAGCTGTTCAACCAGTGGGGCATTGGCTCCTCGGAGAATGAAAATGGCTTCCTGCTGCTCATGGCGATCCAAGAGGACGATTATTACGCGCTCACCGGCCCTACGGTGGAGGGCATCTTCTCCTCCAGCGAGCTGAATAAGCTCTTTGACGAATATCTGGAGGGCGATTTTGCTGCAAGGGACTACGATGCCGGCGCACTCAGCTTCTTTGGAGCGGTGCTGGATAAGTATGCAGATTACTATAACCTCGATCTGGATATCGAGGATGGCCGCAGGCAGGCGCAGGCTTACCTTGCACAGGCAAGCTCCGCTGAAAACTTCGGCGGCGCACGCTCCGGCGGCGGCAACTATGGCAGCCGCCCCGTGGATAGGCATTACCATGAGGAACAGAATGATTCCGCCTTAGGCGATATATTCGGCTTCATCGTGATGATCGTGCTGATTATCATCGTCTTCGGCGGTTCCAGACGCAGGCGCGCCGGCAGACCCATCATCTTCTTTGGCTCGCCTTGGCGCAGACCCCCGCACCACCCCCATGGCGGTCCCGGCGGTCCGGGCGGACATAGACCTCCCTCCGGTGGCATGGGCGGCTTCGGCGGCGGCGCTGGTCGCTCCGGCGGCTTCGGCGGCTCCTTCGGTGGTTCCCGTGGCGGCGGCGGTCGTTCCTTCGGCGGCGGCGCTGGTCGCGGCAGACATTAAAATCTACAGCTCCGAACCATTTGGCTCGGAGCCTTTTTGCATCCAAAGCCGTCGGAAGATTGTTATCTAAGCGGATTTTCTTGTAATATTTGCGCAAAGGTATAGGATTTATCCATTACCTGTGCTATAATATATAGAGGAAGAAAGCTGCAATGCAGCACAGAGTATAAACTTTAGGAGGAAACAGTTATGTTGAACAAAGCAGTTCGCATGCATGCCGCCAATGACCTTCGCCTCGATACCTTCGAGATGCCCGCCATCAAGGACGACGAAATTCTGGTAAAGATCATTTCCGACTCCATCTGCATGTCCAGCTACAAGGCTGCCATCCAGGGCTCCAACCACAAGCGCGTTCCCGAGGATATCGCCGAGCATCCGGCAATCATCGGCCATGAGTTCTGCGGCGTGATCGAGCAGGTCGGCGCAAAGTGGGCGGACAAGTATAAGGTTGGCGAGAAGTTCTCCATCCAGCCCGCCATCGACTATCGCGGCACCATGATGACCCCCGGCTACGCCTTCGAATTCTGCGGCGGCGACAGCCAGTATGCCATCCTGATGAACGAAGTCATGGAGCATAACTGCCTGCTGGAGTACAAGGCGGACGCATATTTCTACGGCTCTCTGTCTGAGCCGCTGAGCTGCATCGTCGGCACCTATCATGCAATGTATCACACCAAGCCCGGCTCCTATGTCCATGAGATGGGCATCAAGGAGGGCGGCAATCTGGC
>CAYWLE010000107.1:0-6623 GCA_964458825.1 uncultured Oscillospiraceae bacterium
CGCGACTGACACGCTAGTGATTCGATGCTTCCGTCGAACCTTGCTCTCCAGAAATAGATGTACGATTTTGCCTTGTTGTACTTTCGACTGGCCTTTGCTACGCCATATTTTTCGGCATACTTCATCAAGGAGTAGCGGAATTTCATGTCTTGTGTTATACTGTTCATGAGATTTGAAGCCACCTTTCGTTAGTTTTTGTTTCGCGGCTTAACTATACCAGATTGGCTCTCAAATCTCTTTTCTTTTTCCTCATTTTCCAAGATCTATTGTAGCTCTACAAAACAAATTCCGGCAAATTCCGCTTTCCCGTTGCAAATGCCGCGCAGTTTTGATATAATACAGAAAACATGGGATCGGTACAGCCCGTCTGCTATTGGATCGCTATTAAAAATCACGCGATATGGAGGATCATTTTTATGCCTTTGTTTGACGCCAACGCTGAAAGGATGCGCAAGCATAACCTGAAAATCATGGAAGACAAGCGCCTGCGCTTTGCCGAGGAGCTGAGTGCAAAGGGCTTTGCACCCGAAAAGATGATCTTCTTCTCCAATGAGGGCGGCAATTTTGTGGCTCTGTCCCGCTGGAATGGCAAGTATGCCGTGATCGTGTCCCCCGTGTTTGGTCAGGAGGGAGATTTTCTGCTGGAGCTGCATGATGAGCTGCATTACGAGCGCGAGGACGTATTCCAGAAGGGCACGGGGCTGAACGGCGCCTTTGGCTTCGGCACGAAGGGCGCCCGGGGCTTCAACCTGCACATCAGCCTGAACGACGGCAGCACCGCCGAAATGCAGGTGGTTGCCGGCCGAACCAGCTGGCTGGAGGCGCCGCTGAAGAAGAACCCCCTGCTCAGCGCAAAGCGCCGCCGCGGCGACGCAAACATCGTATGGGATCTG
Organism: uncultured Oscillospiraceae bacterium; assembly: GCA_964458825.1. Classification (GTDB taxonomy): domain Bacteria; phylum Bacillota; class Clostridia; order Christensenellales; family Aristaeellaceae; genus SFTH01. Next base: position 894 of record CAYWLE010000107.1, read on the forward strand.
ATGCCCATCGAGCATACGAACCTGAGCAAGATCGAGGATAAGCTGCTGCGCGATTATCTTGGCTAAGCATATGCATCATACCGCACTGAAAAGGCGGTATGATGTTTTTTTGCAGATGTTTTTTGCAATAGATGAAACCTTGCCCGGCGTTTTTCAGTCCAATATACATCAGGCACGGGCTTGCCCCCTGCCGCAGGGGATGAAATGTTAATATTTCTTCATCTTAATATCCATATTCCGCCGCAGGGCAATGCTATACTATAAGTGTATATCTATATCGCGGCGAGGTCGCACGGAGGTACATATGGGATTTTTGGCATCCTTCAAGGCTGATATGCTCAGCAGCATTGTAAACATATTCATTTACGCAGCCATCGTATTTGTATTTATATTGGGCTTCCTGCGCTGCATCTGTCCGGTGCTGCACACCCGAGGCACGCTGCGCAGAGCCATACGCAATATCCGCGCCGGTTCCGATGCCAAGCAGAGCTGGCAGGAGGATAGCTTTCTGGGCAAGGGCGTGCTCAGCTCCCACTGGAGCGAATACCTCAATAACCTCTTCTTTGCCGACGGCGTGTACCACAACGCCTCCAACGTGGAGGATTACATCAACGAGGATACCGTGATCTACGGTCCCGGCCGCTCCACCTTCAGCGACGCCATACCGGGTCTGCTGGTTTCCCTCGGCTTCCTTGGCACGCTGATGGGTCTGGCGCAGGGTCTGTCCGGCTTCAGCATGAGCGATTCCGAGGCCGTGATGGATTCCATCGTCACGCTGATCCCCGGCATGCGCTACGCCTTCATGACCTCCATCTTCGGCGTGGTTGGCTCGATTTGCTTTACCCTCATCACCCGCGCCGTGCAGGGCTCGGCGGAGCATACGCTGCGCGCCTTCTACGGCGCCATGAGCCGCCATGCAGGCGTGCTTTCCGTGGATCCCATGACCCAAGTTGCCATCTATCAGCAGGAGCAGACCGCGCTGATCCGCAAGCTTTCCGAAAATATGGGCGACAAGCTGACGCAGGATCTGTCCAGCGCCGTGGGCAAGGCGGTTGAGCCGATGACCCACAGCCTGCGCTCCTTCGTATCTGTGGCAACCAAGGAGCAGATGCGCTTCCTTGACGCGGTATGCTCCCGCTTCATCGATCGCATGGATGAAATGCTCGGCGGGCAGATGAAGCACCTCTCTCAGGCGCTGGATCAGACGGCAAAGTATCAGGAGAACGCCCTAGAAAGCGTGCGCTCCAGCCTGAACGATACCAGCGCGATGCTAGAGAGCATTCGCGAGGTGACCCGCATCGCGGACGCCATGGTTCGCAGCAACGCCCAATATATCGAGGATCTGCGCACCAACCAGTACCAGACCGACGAGGGCTTTGCCAAGGTTGCCAGCGGCATAGAGCAGATGGATCTGGTCAGCCGCCAGCAGGCTGGCTACCTCAAGAGCGTATCCGCCATGCAGGCGGAGGTCAGCAAGAATGTGGAAGAAATGACCGCCGCCATGGAGCGCTTCACCCAGCGCTTTGCCGAGGATAATGCCGAGGCAACCGGCGGCATGTGCAAGGCTGCCGCAGAGCTGCGCGAGGCAGGCTCCCAGTTGGAGAGCATTCACCGCGACTGCACCAGCGCCGTGACCGAGGAGCTGAAGATGACGCTGGACGCCTATCAGGATTATGTGAACCAGTTCACCCAGCGGGTGGATTACCTAGCAGGCAGCATATCCGATTCCCTCGCCAAGCTCCCCCACGCCGTGAATGCAGCATCCAACCAGTTCCTCGATCAGGTGGATCGCCTGACCGACAGCCTTGTGCAGGCGCAGCGAAGCCTTGATGCAGCCTTGGATGAGCGCTACGGCAGCCAGCCCCGCCGCTAAAGAAGGGACGGTGAAGTAGCGATGCGTTCCTACCGCAGAACGGGCAGCCGCCGGGGCGGCCGCAGCGACGGCAGCTTCTGGCTGAGCTTTTCCGACCTGATGAGCTCGCTGGTGATCGTATTCATACTGGTGATGTTCTATATCATCTATCAATATTTTGATCTGGCGGAGCTAAATCAGGCGGAGATCGCCCGCCGCGAATATCAATTGGAGGAAACCCAAACCGCGCTGGAATCGCAGCAGAGCAAGCTGACTGAGGCGGAAAAGCAGATGATCGCCCAGCAGATATTGCTGGACGCCAAGGAAAAAGAGCTGACCAGCGCGCAGGACATACTCGAAAGCCAGAAGGCGGAGCTTGCCGCCGCTCAGACCCAGCTGACCGACAAGGAAACCGAAATTTCCACCCAGCAGGCGCAGCTGGACGCCCTGAGCGCTCAGCTGACCACCCAGCAGACGCAGCTGACTGAAAAGGAGACTCAGCTCACCACGGCGCAGGATCAGCTTGCGGTGCAGCAGAGCCAGCTTGCCGATGCGCAGACCCAGCTTGCCACCCAGCAATTCCAGCTATCCGAGCAGGAGGCGGCGCTGGTGCTTGCCCAGCGGCAGCTGTCCGATCAGGAGGCGGAGCTTCTTCTGGCGCAGGCGCAGCTTGCCGCCCATGAGGCGGAGCTTGCCGATGCACAAACCCAGATCGACAGCCAGCAGGCGCAATTGAGTACCCAGCAGGCACAGCTGGATAACCAGCAGGCGCAGATCGAGCAGCTTGTGGGCATGAAGACCCGCATCATCACCTCCCTCTCCAACGCCCTGCGGGAGAGCAATATCTCCGCCACGGTGGATCCTGCCAACGGCTCCATCGCGCTGAAGTCGGACGTGCTATTTGAATCCGGCCAGTACAAGCTCAGCTCCCGGGGCAAGCGCTTCATTGACAGCTTCCTGCCCGTTTATCTGAACGTGCTATTTTCCGAGGAATACAAGCCCTACATCGCGGAGATCATCGTGGAGGGGCATACCGACAGCGACGGCGGCTACATGTCCAATCTAGAGCTTTCCCAGCAGCGCGCGCTGGCTGTGGCAAGCTATGTGCTGGGCGACAGCTGCAAGGCGGTCGAAAGCTCGGTAAAGATGCAGCTTCGGCCGGTTATGACGGTCAACGGTCGCTCCTATTCTGACCTCATCACCGATGAGCGCGGCAGAGAGGACAAGGATGCTTCCCGCCGCGTGGTATTTAAATTCCGCCTGACCGACGAGCAGATGATTCAGCAGCTGCGGCAGATACTGGAAAACCAGTGAGCCAAGCCGCAAGCCTCTGCCCGAGCGGCTCGGGGGACGCCCATAGCTTTTTATTACCTGAAGGAGAAATATAGCCTTGCTTTATCTTCGCAGATTGGTCTGGTTCATTGCATCGAAGTTGATATGGCTATGCATACTGCTGGGCATGCTGGTATGCGCCTTTTACATGTGCCTGAACACAGCCAATATCTATGTGATACTGACCGACGGGCTGGAGCAGCGCGCCGAGGTAATCCTCACGCAGGAGGATGCGGAGAAGCTGAACTTCTACTTCCATGCGGACTTCCTCAGCACCGATCCTGCGCTGGAGGGCGCCTTCGACGGCACCAGCGTATATGACGACTACACCATCACCGATTTCGAGCATGAGCTGAAGGTGGAGCGCCTTTGGGCTTGGCCGTGGGATACCTATGCCACCTGCACCGTGGTGGAGCGCGTGCCCAAGATAACTGGCAGCGTTATCTCCAGCCGCAAGAGCGAGGCATCGCCCACCGTGCCAAGCTGGCAGGGCGGCAGATATGATATCACGCTGGTAAAGGTGAACGGCAGCTGGAAGATCATCGGCATGCAGCAGACCACCGCGCTGCTGGAAGCTGCCAACACCGGCGATGCAGCGGAATAATACCAAACCAAGCTGAAGGGAGCGGCAGAGCATTGATAAAGAAATGCTTTGCGGGCTTTATCAGCAGTCTATGGGAGGCTGGTTGCTTCAGAAATGAAGCAGCCAGCCAGCCCTTTTCTGCCCCTCTGCATAGCATATTTACAGCTTTAATTTGGATGGAAATTTTCTTAGGGTACTGTTCATGCGGCAAAGATTATGCTATAATTAGGCTTGATAAAGTGTAAACTGTTAGGAGGCCTTTCCATGGATCGCAAGAATAAGATTTGGCTCATCATACTGGCGCTGCTGCTTGCCGCAGCGGTCGTTGTCGTGTTGATTATCAACGGCGACCTGACCAGCTCCAAGGCTTCGCTGGAAACCATGAGCAGCCAGCTGGCGAGCGAGCTGGAAAACGTACAGTCGCTCAGCACCCAGCTGGAGGATGCAAATACCCAGCTCAGCGCCGCGCTGGAGGACGGCGAGACGCTCAAGGCTGAACTTGCAAGCGTGAAGGAAAGCAGCGCTTCCTTTGAAACCCAGCTGACCGAGGCGCAGGAAAAGACTGCGGCGCTGGAGAGCGAGCTGACCGATACTCAGGCTCAGCTGACCGAGGTGCAGACCCAGCTGACCGAGGTGCAGACCCAGCTGACCGAGGCTCAGCAGCAGAGCCAGACCGCCGCTGCGGATTATCAGTCCGCCATGGATGTTGTCGCCGCCCTGCAAAGCACCGCCGCCAGCTATGAGGCATGCATCACCGAGCTGAACAGCGCCATTGCCACTGCCGACGCACGCATACTGGAGCTGGGCGGCAGCGAGGCCGACTGCGTGCCCACCCTTGCCCCCGAAGCCATCGAGGCGCTTGCATCCGACGAAGACAATGCAGCCATCATCGGCGGCTCCGACGGTCCCACCGCCATCCTTGTGGCCGACAGGGACGATGCCGATCCCGCCGCAGAGGTTACTGAAGCCCCCGAAGTCACCGAGGCTCCTGCACCCGAAACCACCGAGGCTCCCGCCATTGACGAGCCTACTCCGGTGAACATTGACGATGTATACAACAGCATTGATTCCATTATCAATGCAGATGAAAGCGTGCTCAGCGACGACCAAAAGGCTGCCGAGCTGGAGAGCCTGAAGACCGAGCTTGCCACCTACGTGCAGGAGCTGAACACCGCGCTGGAGGAGATCTCCGCGCAGGAGGCTGCCCTTGCCGCCTCCGCCCAGAGCATCAGCGCGCTGGAGAGTGAGCTTGCCACTGCTCAGAGCAGGGTGGACGAGCTGACCGCCGCCATCGCCGCCGGTGAAGGCACCATTGCCGAGCTTCAGGCGCAGGTGAGCAGCCTGACCGCCCAGAACGAGAGCGAGTCCGCCGAGTCTGCCGCGCAGATCGATGCGCTGAACCAGCAGATCACCGGCGTGCAGGCGCAGGTGGACAGCCTGACTGCCGAGCTGGAGCAGGCAAACCGCGAGCTGAGCATCCTCAATGCCGAGCTGGAAAAGCGGCTGGCAGAGCTGGAAGCCTACAAGCTGGATCGTGAGCTTGCCGATGGCGAGGCTTACACCGCATCCACGCTGGACGACACCATCATGGTTGCCGCCGACGGCGTCTCCGCCCAGTGGAGCTTTGCCAACGATACCCTGAGCGGCAACGACGCCGTGCTCTCCATCACCTTGGATGGCGAGGAGCTCTATCGCTCCGCAACCCTCAAGCCCGGCGAGAGCATGGACAGCTTCAGCCTCAGCCGCGCGCTGACCGCCGGCGAATATGAAGCCATCGCCGTGACCAGCGCATACGACGCCAACGGCAATTACCTCTCCGCCACCCGCGTGCCTGTGCGCATTCTGGTGGGCTAAGACATTCGGGGCGCTGCCCCTAAACTCCTGCTTTTTATGGGGCGCTACCCCATACCCCGCTCAAGGCTCTGCCTTAAGAATCCGCAATAGCAGTCGCACCTCTCACGGG
>CAYWLE010000108.1:0-6620 GCA_964458825.1 uncultured Oscillospiraceae bacterium
TCGATATACTGTGCCGAGGCCGCGCCGCCATCCAGCCGCAGGAGCACGCCCAGCGAGCAATCCTGCGTGACATAGACCTTGCAGCCAGCCTTTTTCAGGTTTTTCAGCACGGTGGGGTCGGGGGTGGCGCTCTTTTCCTCGCTGCTTGTGGATATAATGGCGAGCTGAGCGCCGCAGGCACGGATCAGCGCCTTGCCGCAGGCATCGTCGTCGGCATGGTTGGGAACCTTGAGGATATCGCAGGCAAGCGCCTGACCGGACTTGAGCAGCAGCGCCTCCTCCTGCGCCTCCATATCCCCGGCGAGCAGGATTTTGCCGTGGGGGGATTCCAGCATCATGACCAGCGAATTATCATCCTCATCCTCGAGCTGCCGCTCGGGAGCCAGCACCCGAAGGGTGCAGCCGCTATCCCCCAGAGGAAGCACATCCCCCCTACCCAGCCAGCCAAGCTCAAGACCCAGCGTATCGGCTGCCTTGACGGCGGGGTGATCCTCCAGATCGGTATCGCTGAAATAGCGGGAGGCATAGATGGCGCGAATCTGGATATCGCTCTTGCGCAGCCACTTCATGCCGCCGCTATGATCCTTATCGGTATGGGTGAGAAAGACGGCGTCCAGCGCATCCACCTGCCAATATTTAAGGGCGGCCTCCAGCGCCTCCTGTGCGGACTTTTTGCCGGTATCGATCAGGCAAACATAATCGCCTGAGCGCAGCAGCAGCGCATCCCCCTTGCCCACGTTCACAGCAAGCAGCTCCACAGCCTCCTCGGCGGATGCACAGGAGGGAAAGCTGAGCAGCAGCGCAAGCAGCAGGATGAGAAGCAGCTTCATTGGCAGATTTTCCTTTCGGGGTGGTTTGGTTGGCTTAGTTGGCTTGGCTGGCTTGGCTGGATCAAAGCTCCACCCAGCCGCCCTGACGGTGGGACTGAAGCAGGCGATCCATCAGGCACTGGAGCCGTGCGGCGTCCTCGATGGTACCATCGCCGGGGCGATCATGGGCGATTTCATCCAGAAAGCTGAAATAGCAGTGGGTATGGCCGCGATCCCAGCCGATGCTGCTCTTAGGGGGCAGGAAGCTGCCGCCGGGCTTGGGATAGCGGGACACGGTTTCGATGCGGGTATAGCCGCGCAGGCCGCCGATGGGAGCCTCGGGGGCGGTCTGATCGTAGTATTCCAGATAGTTCGGCTCCATGAGGCTGAAGCGGATGGCTCCCTTATCGCCGAGGATCTCGAAGCTCAGGTCGTCATTAGAGCCGGTGGCGATCTTACTTGCCTCAATGGTTCCGATGGCGCCATCCGGCATCTCCAGCAGGGCGACGGCATAATCATCGGCAAGGCTGGTTTCCACGCCGCCATCCTTGGTGGGGCGGGCGGGATAGAGGGTGCGGGTGCGGCAGAGCACGCGGCTTGGATAGCCCAGCAGCCAAGTCATCAGATCGAGCACATGGCTGCCCATATCCAAAAGCACGCCCGCCTGCGCCTGCTGCTTCCAGCTGATGGGCTTATTGGGATCGATGGAGCCTGCATGCAGGTAGCGCGCCCGAAAATGCATGATCTTGCCGATGCGACCCTCATCCACCAGCTGCTTGGCGCGCATGGTGGCGGGAAAATGGCGATTATTGAATACGGCGCGGGTATGCACGCCTGCGGCGCGGGCAGCCTCGGCGATGCGGCGGGCGCTCTCGCCGGCCACGGCAAGGGGCTTATCTATATATACATGCTTGCCTGCCTGAAGGGCGGCGATGGCCATCTCCTCATGCTGATCGTTGGGAGTGCAGATGGATACCAGATCGATATCCTCCATGGCGAGCAGGGCGCGGTAATCATCGGTGCAGCGCTCGAAGCCAGCCACGCGCATGGCTTCCTGCGCCTTCTCCATGCGGCGGGTGCAGATGCAGGTCAGCCGAATTTGAAAATCTGCGCCGGGATAGAGCAGCGGTATATTGCGCAGCGCCTGCGTGTGGGTCATGCCCATGAAGCCCCAGCCGATCACGCCTATGGAAATGGTTTTCATTCGTTATATGACCTCCGCTGTTTTCTTGCGATGGAAGGTTGGACAGGAGAAGCCAGCCTCCCATGATGCTATTATATATTTTGTGGGCGGCGAGCGCAAGTGCCGCATGGGGGAAAAGGCAGGCGGAGCTATGTTTTTTCTTTCGAAAAACAGCAAAACAGCCGAAAATCGTCAAAAAGCGGCTGAAAAGTATTATTGACCGTAATCTATTTGGTAATTCTACTTGACAAAATACGTTCACGAATGCTAATATGTAGTAAATTGGAGTTTAAGTCTTTACTCCAGCAAAACCATATATCGAATGAGCGCGGGCGGACGTCCGGCGCTTGTTCGATATATGCGCTGTTTTTCGATGGGCAAGGGGGAAGCATCGGAGGGCTGCGGAAAAATAAACGAGATGTGTGGAGGGTTATTATGCTGCCTGGCAAGCTATGCATCGGTATACTTGAGGAAGACAATCCGCTCAAATCCTATTTTCGCCTCAAGCCGCTCCTTGTGGAGAGCGCGGGCAGGTTCGAATATTTTGACAGCAGCCAGCTCTATCCCGAGGAGGGCTGCATCCGCATTGTGCCGGACAAGAACGAATCCAGCCACTTTAAGGCTCGCATGCGCCGCATGGGGCGCTATTGCCTGCTTGACCTGCGCGAGCATGCCGGGGAGAACGACAAGATTCGTCCCAACAAGAATTACCACGGCGATGAGAGTGAAAGAAACGCCCATATCGTCTATTCCGATGTGGTGCAGGAGCCTGCGCCGGGCATGATATTTGAAATTGCAGATTTTGATCAGGAGAGCGGCGCTTGGCTGGGCGAGGCGCCCGGCACGCTGCGCGTGCTTGCGGAGGATAGCCTCGATATCTGGCGCGTCATTCTCGGCGAGGATGGCTTTCCGATCCGTGCGGAGCAGACGGGCGAGGCTCTGCGGGAGGAGGATATCCAGCGCATGGAGGTTCCCGGTCTGCTGGGCGGCAGGCTGCGTCTGGCGCTGCGGCTGCCGGGCGCGGAGGCTGCCGGGCAGGAGAGCCAAGCCAAGCAGCCAAGCCAGAGCAATAGCCTTTCCCCTGCCGAGGAGGAGAAGCCGTGGCTCAGCCACGGGGAGCTTCCGCCGGCGGACGAGCATTCCAGCCCGATGCAGCCGAATCTGGCTGCCCAGTGCGGGCTGAACCCCCGCCGCAGCCGGAGCCTACAGGAGATCATTGAGGAAAAGTGGCGGCACTCACGGGTGGATCAGCTGGGACATCCGGTGCCTGCCCATGCCACGGGCAAGCCTGTGGAAAACCCCATCGAGCGGGCGCTGGAGGCGCTGCGCAGCGCTTGGAGCATACCGGAAATCCATGAGGAGCTGCTATCGGCGCTATCGGGCATGAAGCTGTTTTCCACGGAGATCGAGGCATACTGCCAGAGCCGCGCCGCCGATGCCCGTCAGCGGGAGCTGGAGGACATGGAAGCGGAGCGTCTGCGGGCGCTGAACGCCTTGGATAAGCTGCGCCGGGAGAAGCAGGCGCTGCGGGAAGCCTTCAAGCAGGAGATACGGCAGGAGGAGGCAGCCGCCTTTGAGGACATTGTGGCGCGAACCAACGCCGCCCGAGATGAGCTTCAAGCCTACGAGCAGCGCGCCGAGGAAGCGCGCATGGACGCCGAGATGGCGCGCGACGCCTTTGCCGCGCTCAACGATGGCCGCTTTGAGGAGAAGCTGCGGGATTTTGCCCTTACCAGCCATGCGGTGGGGCTTCTGAAGCATGCTGCGCCGGCAGCGCCGCCCGATCAGGGCGGCTGCGGGGAGGCTGTGCGGCTGCGGGAGCGCGGGCAATGGATCGAGCGCCTGAACCAAGCCCTCGGCTGCGAGGGACTGCACATGGACGAGGTGGAGGGGCTGAACCTGCTGGTTTGCCTATCGCTGGGGGAAAATATCATTCTCTCCGGCAGCGCCGCCAGCGATAAGCATGCCATCGCCCGCGCACTTGCCCGCTGCGCAAGCGGCTGGGCTGAGGCGGATGGAAGCGCTGGGCTTCGGCTGATCCTCCACGCCAATGCCGATCCGGACGCGGATATCTGCCGCGGCAGGCTGCACGACGGGCAGGCGCTGAGCGTGGTGAGCGATGCGGGCGCGGGGCATGCGCTGTCCCCCGAGGCGCTGGAGCATGCCTTCCTCGTGCGCTTGGAGCCGCTGGCTGCGGACGCGCCGTGGAAACCAGCCAAGCGAGGCGGAGCCAGCATACCCGCCGCCTTGGCGGAGGATCTTCAGGCGGCCTTTGATCCCGGTGATGCAGAGCTGCCCGCCGCGCTGGAGCGGCGCTTGCAGGGGCTGCGGACGGCGCTGGGAGCCTTTGACGTGCGGCTATCCCGGCACACGCTGGACATGATGTGGCGCTATTGCAGCGCGATGCTGGCGACGGGCAAGCTATCGCCTGCGGAGGCGCTGGATCGTGCCTTTGCACAGAAGGCGCTGCCCTGCATACTGGCTGAAGCGCCGGTGCGCTGCTTGGTGGAGCTGAAGCGCCTGCTGGTCGAAATGCCGATCAGCCTGCGGCTGCTGGAGGCTCCGCTGGCGATCATGATCTGAGGAATGATTTTAGCGACAGCCTTATTGGAACAAGAGCAGAGCCTGCTTCCATCCATCGGAAGCAGGCTCTGCCTTTGCTTATTTGGCTCTATTCCAGCCGCAGCTGGGAGATACGGGTTTGGGTCTGGCCGATCTGGTTGTGGTTGAAGGCTCCGTGGCAATCGCTTCCGGCGGTGATCAGCAGCCCTCGGGCATTGCAGATATCCAGACAGCGGCGGGTGATGGAGGCATCATGGCGGGGATAATAGCACTCCACGCCATCCAAGCCAAGCTCCAGTGCGCTCTGCACATGGCCTTCGAATATACTGAGCCTGTCCACCGGGAATACCACGCCGGGATGGGCCAGCACGGCGCGACCGTCGGCGGCATGAATGGCTCCGACGACGGCTTCGGCAGAATCAAAGCCCGCCTCGGCATAGGTCACGCCGTAGCGGTCATAATAGCACATGCCGGCCTTGAGATCGCCGGTCACAGCTTTGGCCTGTAGATATTGCAGCATTTTCCAGCCGCCGCGGCGCGAGTCATGCTCCAGCTGCTCATATTCGGCAAGGCTGAGGCAGGGATAATCCGGCAGCATGCGGCGCAGCAGCTCCACGTTCATTTCGTCCAGCTGGCGGCGTGCGTGGCGGATGCGGGCCAGCAGGGCTGGGTCGCTGAGATTTGCGCCATAGCAGAGGATATGGATATCCCGGCCATCGTGCATGGCGTCGATCTCCACGCCACAGATGAAGTCGAGCCCCGCCTCGGCAGCCAGCGGCGCGGTTTCCAGCGTGCCCTGCACAAGGTTATGATCGGTTACGGACAGGAGCCTCACCCCCGCTTGCTTCGCACGAGCGATGATCTCCGCAGGCGTGTAGCTTCCATCGGAATAGCAGGAATGGATGTGCAGGTCGGCATAATGCATGGTTAGCACCTCGTTTTCAGGTCTGGATCGTTGCTTGGCTATACTGGCTTATATTATCGCCCTTTTTTCGGGCAATGTCAATACGACGGCTCGAAGGGAAGGCCGTCGGGCGGAACCCATGGGCGCTGGGCAGGCATAGTATGCCGCAGCGCTCAGGCGCGATCAAGCAGGCATAAAGGAGCATTTATATATGGAAGCGGTATTTTGGGCGGCGCTGGGGATCGGCGGCTCAACGCTGATCGGCGCAGGCTGCGGCTTTCTACTGGGCGGCATGCGGCAGGAATGGAGCAATGCGGTGACGGCGTTTGCCGCGGGGGTGATGCTGGCGGCGGCGGCATTTGGCTTATTTGCCCCGGCGATGGAGCTTGTGGGCGCGGCGGAAACGGCGTCCGGCTGGAATGCGCTGCTGCTGGCGTCGGGCGGGCTATGCGGCATGCTGTTTCTGCGGGGCATAGCAAGGATATCCGATAGGCTCGGCGGCGGCTTTCTGGCAAGACACCCGGAGCTGATGTTCGTGCTTGCCATCGCCCTGCACAAGCTGCCCGAGGGCATGGCCGGCGGCGTGGGGCTGAGCAGCATGGATGCCGCGGCGGCGAGGATGGTTATTATCGGAATCGGATTGCAGAACCTGCCGGAGGGTGCGGTGATGATTCCGCCGCTGCTGGCTGCGGGCGTGGATCGCTTCCGAGCAGGCTGCATCGCCATCGCCACGGGGCTGCTCAACGCGGCGGGGGTGTTTGCCGGCGCGCTGTGGGGCAGGCTTCCCGGCGGGCTGATGCCCTTTGCGCTGGCGTTTGCTGGCGGAGCAATGCTGGATGCGATCGTAGGACAGATGATACCGCAGGTGGCGGCGGGCAGGCGGCGCGGCGGTACGGGGATCGTGCTGGGCGGCTTCCTGCTGATGAGCTGCATCGGGGTGCTGTTTTAGGCTGGTTGGAGGCTGGTTCGATGGAATAATTTCAGAAAAAGCAGAAAAAAGTGAAAAAAGCCCTTGACATTTTCGCAGAAACGTGTATAATATAATTCGTTGCCGACGCAACGGTGGTTTTCACCGAGGCTGCCGAGAGGCTATGGCGGCCGATCGTATCGATAGGCTGGCGTAGCTCAATTGGCAGAGCAGCTGATTTGTAATCAGCAGGTT
>CAYWLE010000109.1:0-6569 GCA_964458825.1 uncultured Oscillospiraceae bacterium
GAATACAAGGAGTCCGTCATGCCCAAGGCAGTGCGCGCCCGCGTGGCTGTCGAGGCCGCTGCTAGCTTCGGCTGGCATAAGTATGTTGGTCTGGATGGCGCCACCGTCACCCTCGACCACTTCGGCGCTTCTGCTCCGGCAGGCCTGCTCTTCAAGGAGTATGGCTTCACCGCCGAAAACGTCGCCGCTCAGGCCAAGGCCGTTATCAAGTAAGTTCCCAGACATAATTGGGGGATACGCACAGCGTATCCCCCTGTTTTTTGCCTTTGCCGCAAATACCGGCAACATCAAATACCTGCAATCCGCAGGATATAAGCAAACCTCCGCCGCGCAAACAAAAACGGCAGAGGTTTGGTTGGTTTATAGCAGACCAGAGCTTACAGTATCACCAGCTCCAGCAGGTATACCACGGTGCAGCAGGCGACGGCAACCTTGAACAGACCCGCGCCCTTCCAAGCCAGCAGCACGCCCACAGCCAGCGCCGCAAGCCCCGACCACTGGCTGCCCGTGGCCTCCATGATGGAAGGAAAGGTCATTACCGACAGCGTGACATAGGGTACATAATAGAGAAAGGAGCGGATGTAGACATTCTTGATCTCCCGGCGTACCAGCGTCAGCGGCAGCACCCGGATCAGATAGGTGACGATCGCCATCACCGCGATGTATACATATACGTTATTCTGCATCCTGCTTTACCTCCCGAACAGGCGCCAGCACCGCTGCGGCGGCAGAAATGGCTATGGTGAGGATGATGGTTTTGATGCCAGAGGAGATTCCTGCAAAGGCAGGTATCCTCGATACGGCAAAGCTCAGCGCCATGGAAACCACCACCAGCGTGCATATCACCTTCGATTTCTTGGACGGCGGCACGAATATGGCGATGAACATGCCATACAGCCCCACCGACAGCGCGCTCACCACGCTTGCAGGCAGGATATTGCCCATGATCACGCCTAGGCAGGTACCCACCGCCCAGCCGGGACAGGCAAGCGCGATGGCTCCGTAGGTGTAGAAGGGGTTCAGGTAGCCCGGCGCGGATATGGACACGCCAAATACCTCGTCGGTGACATACCAGCCGATGAGCAGCCTGTGCAGTATGCCGGTCTTGGGATGCAGCTTCTGGCTCAGCGAAAAGGACATCAGCAGGTAGCGTGCATTGGCAACCGCCTCCATCACCGCCACCTCCAGATAGCTGGCTCCCGCGCCGATCAGCGTAAAGCCCACAAATTCGCCCGCCGAGGCATTGATGAGGAAGCTGGTCAGCGTCGCCTGAAAGGCAGTCAGCCCGGCGCTGCGGGCCGCAATGCCCAGCGTGAAGGCTACGGCGAGGTAGCCAAGGCCAATGGGTATGCCAGCCTTCAGACCGCGCAGGAACCACTGGCTGCGGCTGAGCTTCAAGCTGTTGTCTGCACTTTTGGTTTCCATGCAGTCATCTCCTGTGGAAATGTGTTTGCTAGGCTGCGGCGGGGATACCCTCGTCGCCAATTTTGTTGATGATCGTGCGCTTCAGCCTGCCAAAGAGGATCAGGCTCACGATCAGGCTAACCACCTCTGCAATGGGGAAGGACAGCCAAACCAGATTATCGTTGCCCACGCTCTGACCGACGCGCGCCAGCACATAGGCGGCAGGCAGCAGCACGATCAGCTGGCGGCAGAAGGAGGTTATCATAGCGTAGGTACCCTTGCCCAGCGCCTGGAATACCGCGTTAAAGGAAATGCTGATGGCCGCCACGACGAAGTGGGTGGAAATGATGCGCAGGGCAGGCTCGCCAATGGCCATGAGCGTCGCCATCTCCTCCGGAGTGGCATTCTGGATAAATATCTTCAGCAGCGGGCCGGGGATCAGCATAAACAGCAGCGTACCCAGCGCCATGATGACCGCCGCAGCGCCCACGCCAACCTTCATGGTCTTCATCATGCGGCTGCGCTTCTGCGCGCCATAGTTGTAGGCAATGATGGGCACGATGCCGTTGTTCATGCCGAAGATGGGCATGAAGATCAGGCTATTGAGCTTGAAATAGCTGCCGAATACATTCTGGGTGTAGGTACCGCCGGCGGTGAAGTTGAAGAGGATGATGTTGAACAGGAAGGTCATTACCGAGCCAACCGCCACCATGATGATGGAAGGCACGCCGATGGCGCAGATTCCCTTGATGATGGAGAGGTCGGGGTGGAAGTCCTTCATGGAGATGGAGATCTCCTTATTCTTCTTCACATTGAAGATGATGCCCATGATGAACGCCACGATCTGGCCCAGCACCGTCGCCAGCGCCGCGCCGACAACGCCCATATCAAACACGAAAATGAAGATGGGGTCGAAGATGATATTGAAAATCGCGCCCACCAGCTGCGTAACCATAGTATATATCGTCTTGCCGGTGGAGGTGAGCAGGCGTTCCATCGTAACCTGACCAAACACGCCGAAGGACATGCCGCATACGATGCTCAGGTAGTCCACGCCATAGGCGACGACATTTTCATTCTCCGTCTGCATCTCAAAAAACACGCGGGAGCCGAAGATACCAAAGAGCAAAAACAGCACATAGCAGCAGCCCGCCAGCAGCATGCCGTTGCGAGCCACGCGGTTGGCATGCTCGCCGTCCTTGGCGCCCAGAGCGCGGGAAACCAGCGCATTGATACCCACCGCCGTACCGGTGGCAAAGCCGATCATCAGGTTCTGAGCGGGAAACGCCAGCGACACGGCGTTGAGCGCCTCTTGGGAAATCATGCTGACGAACATGCTATCCACGATATTATAGAGCGCCTGCACCAGCATCGAAATTACGATCGGCAACGACATCGTCATTACCAGCTTGCCGATGGGCATCACGCCCATCTTGTTTTCCTGCATTGCTTCTTTCTGCATAACAATTCTCCTGCAATCCAATCATTGACACGTTAACATTCACCATTGTAGTTTTTCTATATTTATATTACAAGCTGTGTTGTATTAGTTTATTGTGAAAGGGGGGGATACTTATCTGCCGCCAGCCAAGCTGCTCTGCCAAGCGCATGGCTGACCAAGCGACAAAAATGGAGCATCCAGCGCCGCCCAGCCACGCAGGCTTCCCCAGCCCTTCCCCTCTCCCAGCCAAGCCAATCCATGCGGCGATGATAAATTTTACCTGCGCTGCTTTACTTTATCACAGCAAAGGGATATAATATAGGGAGTATTTCAATTATCCATTCCAAGCGCAGAAGGAGAATTTCAAATATGAAGCACTATCTGGTGAAAGAACTCTACACCTCCATGCCGCAGCAGGATTTGCCGGAGATCAAGGTAAACGGCTGGGTGCGCACTATGCGCGAAAGCAAGGCTTTTGCCTTCGTTGAACTCAACGACGGCAGCTACTTCCGCAACCTTCAGATCATCCTTGAGGAAGGCAAGCTGGAAAACTACCGGGAAGCCACCCATGCCATCGGCGTAGGCGCCGCCATCGAGGTCACTGGCACGCTGGTGCTCACCCCCGATATGAAGCAGCCCTTCGAGCTGAAGGCCGATTCCGTGACCGTGGTTGGTGAAAGCCCGTCCGATTATCCGCTCCAGAAGAAGCGCCATACGCTGGAATACATGCGCACCATACAGCACCTGCGTCCCCGTGCGAACCTGTTCCAGTGCGCCTTCCGGGTGCGCAGCGTGGCTGCTCAGGCGATCCACCGCTTCTTCCACGATAAGGGCTACCTCTACGTGCATACCCCGCTGATCACCGGCAGCGACTGCGAGGGCGCCGGCGAGATGTTCCGCGTGACCACCCTCGATATGGATAACCTGCCCATGACCAAGGATGGCAAGGTGGACAACAGCGAGGAGTTCTTCGGCAAGCCCGTGTCCCTCACGGTATCCGGCCAGCTCAACGCCGAAATCTTCGCCATGGCTTTCCGCAATGTATATACCTTCGGTCCCACCTTCCGCGCCGAGGCGTCCTATACCCCCCGCCACGCCGCCGAATTTTGGATGATCGAGCCTGAAATCGCCTTCGCCACCCTGAAGGAGGATATGGATCTTCAGGAGGAAATGGTGAAATACATCATCTCCGCCGTGCTGGAGGAGTGTCCCGAGGAAATGAACTTCCTCAACAGTTTTGTGGACAAGGGCCTCATCGACCGCCTGAAGTTTGTGCGCGACAGCGAATTTGAGCGCTGCACCTACACCCGCGCCATCGAGATACTCACCAGCTGTGGCGAAAAATGGGAGTATCCCGTATACTGGGGCAGCGATCTGCAAACCGAGCACGAGCGCTACCTCACCGAAAAGCACTTTGGCAAGCCTGTGTTCGTCACCGACTGGCCTAAGGACATCAAGGCCTTCTACATGCGCATGAACGAGGATGGCAAGACCGTGGCTGCCGCCGACCTGCTGGTTCCCGCAGTTGGCGAGCTTTGCGGCGGCTCCCAGCGCGAGGAGCGCTATGACGTGCTCAAGGCGCGCATTGAGGAGCTGGGCATGAAGCCGGAGGATTATTGGTGGTATCTGGAGCTGCGCAAGTATGGCACCGCCGAGCACGCAGGCTTTGGCATGGGCTTCGAGCGCATGATCATGTACCTCACCGGCATCGCCAATATCCGCGATGTGCTGCCCTTCCCCCGCACCACCGGCAACGCAGATTTCTAAGCTGTCGCCGGCAAAAATGGATAATCCTGCCCTCGTGGCATGATTATAAATCACAAACCACAGATATAAGGAGCTTGCTTTTTGAGAAAGAACAGCAGAGCAATGGAGATTGCAGGCTGACCGGGAGGTTTGCCTGAACGATCTCACAAACCTCCCGCGTTGAAATCAGAGCTTGATACTCAAAGCTTTCAAAACGCATTGCAGTCAGCAATATTCAGGAGGAAAAACAATGAATAGAATTGACAGTCACTACACCAGCAGCAATAATAACGACCATAAGAACAATAATCACAACCATAAGAACAACCACAACCTCTGTATCCGGCTGGAAAGGCAGGATGAGCAGCGCACGGTGGAGAGCCTCGTGCGTGAAGCCTTCTGGAATGTGTACCGCCCCGGCTGCTTGGAGCATTATGTGCTGCATCTGCTGCGGAGCGACCCGGCATTTGTGCCTGAGCTGAACCTCGTGCTGGAGAAGGACGGCAGGATCATCGGTCAGAACGTGTTCGTTCGCGCCTCCATCCGTGCCGACGATGGCAGGCAGGTTCCCATACTCACCATGGGGCCGATCAGTATTGCTCCCGAATGGAAGCGGCAGGGCTATGGCAAGCTGCTGCTGGACGCCTCCCTTAAAAGGGCGGCGGAAATGGGCTTTGGCGCGGTTTGCTTTGAGGGTAATATTGTCTTCTATGGCAAGAGTGGCTTTGGCTATGCCAGCAGCTTTGGGCTGCGCTATCATGGCTTGCCTGCGGATGCAGACGCCTCCTTCTTCCTTTGCAGGGAGCTGAAGGCGGGCTATCTGGCTGGCGTGACGGGTGAATATGCCACGCCGGAGGTTTACCTTGTGGACGAGGCTGCGGCGGAGGACTTCGACAGGGGCTTTCCCCCGAAGGAGAAGCTGCGGCTGCCCGGACAGCTTTTTTGAGCAAAAATAATGGCTGCGAGGCTCGCTGCTCTGCGGAGCGGCGAGCCTCCTCTATGCATAAAAACTGCATAATCATGCAGAAAAGAGGCATTTTGGAGATTGGTCTGTGATTGGTCTGTGATTGGTTTGTTGTTGGTTTGCGCTTGGCTTTGGATTGGTCGGCGCTTGGCTGCCGGTTTGCCGGAGCTGCCTCTCTTGCGGCGCTGGCTGGCTCGGCAGAAAACACTTGACGGATTGAAAAGAAACTGTTAATATGTAAGTATCATAAGCAATTATGTGTTAGACTGGGAGAAAATGAGATCAAATTGTGCGACAAAGCAAAATGAAATGGAGGTCATGATTATGAACAATATTCCTCAGGTTAAGATGGGCATCATCGCGGTATCCCGCGACTGCTTCCCGATCAGCCTTTCCGAAAAGCGCCGCAAGGCCATCGTTGAGGTTCTGAAGAATCGCGGCTACGACATTTACGAGTGCCCGGTGATCATTGAGGGCGGCATCGACAAGGACGTTATGGCCGCCTACGAGGATCTGAAGGCTTCCGGCTGCAATGCGCTGACCGTGTTCCTTGGCAACTTCGGCCCGGAAGGCCCGGAGACGGACATCGCCAAGCTCTTTGACGGCCCGACCATGTTCATCGCCGCCGCCGAGGAAAACATCGCCGTGCTTTCCAGCGACCGTGGCGACGCCTATTGCGGCATGCTGAACGCTTCCTACAATTTGCAGCTGAAGGGCATCAACGCTTACATTCCCGAGTATCCGGTGGGCACCGCCGAGGAATGCGCGGACATGATCGAGGAGTTCACCCCCATCGCCCGCACGCTGCTGGGTCTGAAGAGCCTGAAGATCATCTCCTTCGGCCCGCGTCCCTTCGATTTCCTCGCCTGCAACGCACCCATCGCGCCGCTGTTCAAGCTGGGCGTGGATGTGCAGGAAAATAGCGAGCTGGATCTGCTGGCTGCCTACAAGGCGCATGCCAACGACCCCCGCATTCCCGCCAAGATCAAGGAGATGGAGGACGAGCTGGGCGAG
>CAYWLE010000110.1:0-6527 GCA_964458825.1 uncultured Oscillospiraceae bacterium
CCTCCGGCGGGAAGCCGTTGGGATAGGTGGGAAAGGGCTTCTTCAGCGTAAGGCCCGCGATCTCCCAGTGACCGGTGGTGGTATCCTTTCCGGCGGCGGCCTCGTTCATCACGCCATAGCAGCCGATGGGCTCGTCCTCGCCCAGCGGATGCATGCCGATGGTTTTCAAAAGTCCCAGCTCGGTGAGGTTGGGAATATCAGGATGTTCCTGCGCGATGACATGCCCCAGCGTGTCCGCGCCCTTATCGCCGTACTTGGCGGCGTCGTGCTGCCAGCCGGCGCCAACGCCGTCCAGCACGATCAGAACAACTCGCTTCATTTTCTTCACGTTTATCCCTCCAGACGTAGTATATCCGCCAGACGCGAAATCATTTCCCAGCAGGTGGGCATGCCGCGCTCGGCGTCTATGGTATCACCAAAGATACGATATTGGTTTTCATAATGTGAATAGCTCTGCCAGGCAAGGCTGATGGCGTGACGCATGGCCTGTTCCGTCTGTGCGGCGCTGATATGCATCTGCGCGGCGATGGCTGGGTAGAGCCGCTCATTCAGGCGGTGGCGCAGCCCTTCGTTCCGCGCACACAGGAGCATGGCGAGCCTTAGACACTCCCGCCCGGGATGGCTCGGCATGCCAAGCTCGCTCAGCAGCGCATCTGCCTTGGCAGCCTCCTCCGGCGGAAAGCAGAGCGGCGCGGCAAGGAAGCGCTCGAGAGCTGCATGGAGGTTTGCGGCATCCAGAGGCTTTGGGATCAGTACCGCGCCCAGCGACTCCAGCTCCGACCTGCGGGGCAGGCAGAGCGCTTCACTACAAAGCAGGAATACCGCCGGCCGCACCGGTAGGTTCCTGTCGCGCAGTATGCGCAGGGCAAGGCTTATGCCGTCCAGCTGCATAAGCTCCGTATCCACGATCAGCAGATCTGGTCGCTTGGCAGCCGCCAGCTCCTGCGCCTGAAGCGCTGCGCGGGTCATAGCCGACAGCTCAATGCCATTTTCAGCCAGAGCTGCGCAGATCTGCAAGCGCACCATCGGCGTTGCCGCAGCAGCCACCGCCGTTTGGATCGGTATAGGCAAGGAGATCACCTCCGCTGCGGTTTGCGCCATGATCTCTTATTTTTTTCTACGGCGCATGGGCAAATTCCTGCGTTAGAGTGAAAAAACATGGCTCTCTGCGGAAAAAAACATGCATTGTTCACAGCATTGATGCAAAAAAGCATTAAAAAATCTACATAGTATGTCAAAAAGAAAGAAAATACATCGAATTGCAAAATTCTGCCGGACGCAAAGGTGGAGCCGGATATGTCCGGCTCCACGCATCTCCTGCCAGCTTATTCCTGCGGCTCCTCGACCGCTGCCTCGGTATTCGCCTTGATGGCGGCGTCCTTTTCCTCGTTGCGCTTGCGCACAGCCTCGCGCAGCAGCACATAGAACACCGAAACCACCGGTATGATGAAGAACATGCCCGCGACGCCCGCGATGGCGCCGCCGATCACCACGGCAGACAGCGTGATATAGGCGGGCAGACCCACCGACTTGCCAACCACGCGGGGATAGATCACATTGCCTTCCACCTGCTGGGCAACCAAGAACATGATCGCGAAGATCAGCGCCTTCAGCGGCGATACCGTGACCACCAGAACCACGCCCACAAAGCAGGAGATATATGCACCCAGATAGGGGATCAGCGCCAGTATCGCCGTCATGCAGGAAATGGTGAGGGCATAGGGAATCTTGAAGATCAGCATGCAGATCATCAGTATGCTGCCGAGGATCACCGCCTCCAGACACTGCCTGCCGAGGAAGGTGCGGAAGGTGGAGATGAACATCACACACCAGCGGTTTACATTTCTGGCTAGCTGCTCCGGCAGGAAGGCGCGGGTCAGGCGAGCGCCGCGGCGCTTGAGGGCAAGCTTATCCGCCAGCAGGTATATGGCAAGGATAACGCCCAGCAGCACGTCCGTCACCGAGGAAAACACGCTCATCACCGTGGTGATGGCTGTGCCGGTGAGCACGGCGAGGTTCTTGCTGACCCATGTGGCGGCCTCGTTCAGGGTGGTGGATACAAAGGCTGGATCCACGCCGAAGCGAGCCACGAAGGCGCTGATCTTCTCTTCATTTTCGATAATGATGTTCACCACGTTGGTTATGGCGCTGATGAACTGCGGGATCACGAACTTGATCAGCACGAAGAGGATCAGCGGCAGCACAATGACCGCCAGTATCAGGGACAGGGCGTTGCGCAGCTTGGCGGAGGTTCTGCCCCGCTTGTCCAGCTTGGCAAAGAGGGATTCGAAGCTGTGTGCGGGAACATCCAGCACCAGCGCCACCACCAGACCGATGATGATGGGGGTCAGCATGCCCAGCAGGGCTTGGATGCCGGTCTTGACGCTGTCAAGGTTCATCACGGCGGCGTAGAGCACCACGCCGAAGGCGATCAGCCGGGCTGTGCGGCGCTCGGTACTGCGATCTTGCTTTTTCATCTGTTCCACCTCCTGTGGGTAGGACTTGGTTGGTAGGGCTTGGCTGGTAGGACTTGGTTGGTAGGGCTTGGCTGGTAGGACTTGGTTGGTATGGCTTGGAACGATCAGAACGCTCCCTCCACGCTGCAATGGGCGGCGGCGCGAACCTCGTTCCATGGCACGATGTGACCCGCGCCGTGGGAGCAGAAGACGGAATCCGGGCTATCCTCGGCGAGGGGATCGTAGCTTGCAGCGGAGATGATGGCTTCCGGCTCAGCAACCGGTGCATAATGGCTCAGCTGCATGCGCAGGCTGCCGCGCCCGTGGGTAGCCATGCGAAACTGCTCTGGATAATCGGCAAAGAGCCGGTAGGGGCAGGAGCCCTCCAGCAGCATCCATTCCCCCAGCGGCTGCGGCGGCTGGAGCTGCGCCTGCATGCGAACCAGATCGCCGCTCACCCTGCCATAAACCTCGGCGGGCATGCGTAGGGAAAAGGCACACACAGGCTCCAGCAGCACGCACTGGGCATACATCAGGGCATTGCGGATAGCGCGGTAGGTGCTTTCACGGAAATCGCCGCCCTCGGTGTGCTTTAGGTGAGCGCGACCGGCAAGCAGCTCTATGCGCACATCCGTCAGCGGCGCGCCGGTGAGTACGCCGGGATGCACGCGCTCGAATACGTGGGTTTCGATCAGTCGCTGCCAGTTGAGGGCAAGATCATCCACATGGCATTTGCTCTCGAAGCTTATGCCGCTGCCCGGCTCGGTGGGAACCAGCCGCAGCCAAACCTCGGCATAGTGGCGCAGCGGCTCGTAATGACCGATACCCACGGCAGGAGAAGCGATGGTTTCCATATAGAGTATGCGCGGCGAGCCGAAGGAGATATCGATATCGAAGCGCTCCTTTGCCACGCGGGTCAGTATCTCGGTCTGGATGCCGCCCATCACCCGCAGGCTGAGCTCGCCGCTGCGGGGGTTGTGCTTGAGGGAGAGGGCGGGATCCTCCTCGGCAAGCATGCGCAGGCAATCCATCAATTTGGGACGGGGCAGAGCCGGCGGTGCAAGCACGCTGACCTCCAGCATGGGCTCGCTGCGCAGGGAGGCGTGCAGCTGGCTGAGCGCGCCGATACCATCGCCGGGCAGCACGCCGGGCAGGCCGGCCACGCAGAGAAGCTCGCCTGCACGGGCCTCGGCGACGCTTATGAGCCTGCCGCCGTGGCACAGCTTCAGCTCGTTGATTTTGCAGCGGCCGTGGGCAGTGTCGATCTCATCCCGGGCATGCAGGCAGCCTTGCTCGATTTTCAGGTAAACCTGCCGCGTACCCTGCGCGTCGTGGCGCAACTTATAGACCCTCGCCCCAAAGGGCAGAGTCTCCCTTTCCTGATAGGAGGTATCGGTGATGGCGTCCAGCGCACGGAGGAAGCCATCCACGCCTGCGCCTGTGAGTGCTGAGCCGGCAAACACGGGGAAGATCGCACGCTCCCGCAGCAGGCGGCAAAGCTCCGCCCGCCACGCGGGAAAGGCATAATCCTCCGCCATGAGCCGGTCGAGCAGAGCCTCGCTGCGCTCCGCCACAGCCTCGATGGCGCTATCATCCATCTGCCGGCCGTCGAAGCCGCGCATATCGCAGCAATCGTTGCTTAGCAGGCGGCGCAGCTCGCCAAGGCAGGCGGCAAAATCCGCGTCGGGCCGATCCAGTTTGTTGACGAAGATCAGCGTGGGCACGCGATATTCCTCCAGCAGACGCCATATGGTTTCGCTGTGGCTCTCCACGCCATCCACACAGCTGATGAGCACAAGCGCATAATCCAGCACGGGCAGCACCCGCTCCATTTCGGCGGAAAAATCCGTGTGACCGGGGGTATCCAGCCAGAAATAGCGGTTTTCTCCGATATCGAAGACCGCTTGATCGGAAAAGACGGTGATGCCGCGCTCCCGCTCGATGGGGTGCAGATCCAGAAATGCATCGCGGTGATCCACCCTGCCGGGGCGGCGGATGGCTCCGGCAAGGTAGAGCAGCTGCTCCGACAGGCTGGTTTTTCCGGCGTCCACATGCGCCAGTATGCCGATGGTTTTCTTCATAATATATATAGCGTATAAGATGCGTATAATGTCGGCGGGAATCAGGGGTTGGTCTGTGATTGGTCTGTGATTGGTCTGTGATTGGTCTGTGATTGGTCTGTGGTTGGTTCAGGCTTGGCTGGAGCTGGACGCGGCATGTGCCTCAGCGGCCTTGAGCACGCGCCAGTAATTCAGACCGGCGATCTTCTCTAGCTGGGTTTGGCTGTAGCCATGGTCGCGCAGCTTTTCAATGAGCGCCGGGAAGTCGCCGGGGTTCCCTAGCCCCTCGGGCCAGACCTCGATGCCGTCGAAATCGGAGCCGAAGCCGACCACATCCTCGCCGCCCATGGAGCATATCTCATCTATATTGCGCAGTACATCATCGATGGTGGAGGGACGGTCGGTAGCGAGGAACTCGCCGTAAAAATTCATGCCGATGAAGCCGTGGCGCTCGATCAGCGCCTTCACCTGCTCCCGGCGGAGGTTGCGCGGCACATCGCAGAGCCAGCGGCAGTTGGAGTGGCTTGCCACGGGCGGAACCTCGGCGCTGCGAACCACATCCCAGAAGCCAGCCTCGTTCAGGTGAGATACGTCGGCGCAGATGCCCCGTCGATCCATCTCCTTCAGAAGCTCGAAGCCGAAGGGCTTGAGCCCTGTGGCGGCGTCCAGTTTGGCGGGAGTGCCGATCTCATTTTCATAGTTCCAAGTGAGGGCAATGAGGCGCAGGTGGATATCATCGTCAAATTCATAGAGCCGGTCGAGCCTGCCCTGAAGCATCTCGCCGCCCTCGCAGGAGAGGATGGCGCTTGGCTGGGTGGGCGGCTCATCGGGCAGCCTGCCATCCAGATGGGGCAGGGGGAGGCTGCGGTAAAGCTCCTTCATCGCCACGCCGTCGGCATAGGGATCGGGGCGGCGGAAGCTGGTGAACATGG
This sequence comes from uncultured Oscillospiraceae bacterium, assembly GCA_964458825.1. GTDB lineage: Bacteria > Bacillota > Clostridia > Christensenellales > Aristaeellaceae > SFTH01. Next base: position 5,449 of record CAYWLE010000110.1, read on the forward strand.
CGAAGGTTTGCAGGCCGACGCTGCCGACGCGCAGGCGGTCGAGGGTCACGACGCAGTCCTCCGGCTTATAGCTGTGAACCACGCGGTTGTAGAGTGTGTCGCAATGTGCATCTGCGGTAAACATCTGTCCATTCCTCTTTTCGGATCATCGAATATTTGCAGTTTTTTAGATGTTTTCAGAGCTTTGGTCGGGCGGCATGCGCAGCCGCGCACTGATAAAAAACTGTATCCGATAAGTATTATAGCCGAAGCGATGGAAATTTTCAACATGAGAAGGGCTGCTTCACACACAAACCGAAAAAATGTGGGCTGAATAACCTTTTTTTCGCACAAATATTCATAATTGCTTGACAGGTGCTGATGTTTGCGTTAAAATGAAATAGTTGAGGTGGTCAACTAGCGATCTATACCCTGTGCAGACGACTGCCAAACTTATAAAATGGCAACGGCATATGCCGTTCTTCGTTTCTTGCGAAACGAAGAATAAAGCATGTTCCCTGCCTGCTTGTTTGGTTATGAGGCGGCTTATGCCCCCTGTAATAACATTATCAACAAGGAGGAACTCACAATGAAGAAACTGCTTAGCCTCGTCCTGGCCATGATTATGGTTCTGGGCATCGCTGCCGTCGCTTCTGCTGAAGGCGACAACTGGAAGGTTGCTATCCTGACTGGCACCGTTTCTCAGGGCGAAGAAGAATTCCGCGCCGCCGAAAAGGCCATCGAGACCTGGGGCGCAGATCACATCATCACCGATACCTATCCGGACAGCTTCATGTCCGAAATGGAGACCACCATCTCCAAGCTGGTTGCTTTCGCTTCCGATCCCGAAGTGAAGGCCATCGTAATGTGCCAGGCTGTTCCGGGCGCAACCGCTGGCTTCACCAAGATCAAGGAAGAACTCGGCCGTGACGACATCCTCTTCATCGCCGGCACTCCCCAGGAGGATCCCGCTGTTATCGCCGCTTCCTCTGATATCGTAATGTACGCAGATGAAATCGCTCAGGGCGATGCCATGATGGAAAAGTGCGCTGAGTGGGGCATCGAAGTGTTCATCCACTACTCCTTCCCCCGCCACATGG
>CAYWLE010000111.1:0-6504 GCA_964458825.1 uncultured Oscillospiraceae bacterium
GCCGCCGTTTCCGTGCTGCTTGGCATGGACGCTGCTGGCAGCAGCGCCCTGCTCTGGCTCAGGCTGCTGCCCCTGCCCATGCTGGTTCTGCTGCTCGTGCAGGCAGGAAGCTGGCATGCTGGCTGGTTAACGCCCATCCTTGGCGATGGGCTGCGGCGTATCGCAAGCGGCAGCGTATATTGCAGCGGAGGTGTGGCGCTGCTTGCCGTGCCATACCTCATGGCGGTGCCAGATCGCTGCCGCCGCTCGCCCATCCTCTTTGCCGCCCTTGGCGCGGTGACGGCTTCGCTGCTGTTGGCCGTTGTGCAAATGCTCTGCCCGCCGCTGACGACCATCCTCCTCTCCCGCAGCAGCCGCAGCGAGCTGATCCTGAATAACGGCCGCGTACAGCTGTCGATGCAGCTTCTGCTCATCGTGCTGTGGTATGGCGCCATTACCAACCTCGTATCCGTGGAAGCCAGCGCCGCTGCCAGCGCCATCGAAAGGCTGCTGCCCAAGCTTCCGCGCTGGAGCCTTGCTGCCGGAATTACCATCATTTGCTTCATGCTTGCCTGCCTGCCCATCTCCACCCCGGACGAATGCGTGCATATCTTCAATTGGTATTACCCGCTTGCCGGCGCAGCGCTCATAGCCCTGCTCATCGGCGCGGCAGGCAAAGGAAGGAAAAAGCCATGCGCAGAATAAGCCTCCTACCCCTGCTTCTTGCCCTGCTCTACCTGACCGCCTGCTCCACGGCTGGTCAGGTGGAAAATCAGGCATATGTCATTGCCATGGGCTTGGATCGCAGCTTGGATGGCGGCGTTGAGCTTAGCGTGCAGGTTCCCATCATTTCAGGCAGCCAAGCCTCCTCCGAGGGCGGTTCCTCTGATATGAGCTACCTGCCCGTCAGCATCCATGCAGATAGCTACGATCAAGCCATCCAGCGCCTTGCTTGGGCGCTTCCAAAGGAGATGAACCTGACCCAGATCGAGTTGATCGTCCTCTCCGAGGAGCTTGCGGCCGAGGACGGCTGCCGGGAGCTGATCGAGCGCATCGCAAATACCGAGCGCCTCTTCTCCGCAGCCAGCGTCGCCGTATGCTCCGGCAGGGCAAAGGCGTTTATTCAGGCGCTTTCACCCACCCTCGGCAGCCGCATTGCCGCCGATGTGCATGCCGCGCAGGAGCATTACCGCAGCATCGGCGTCATACCGGACAGCAGCCTAGCAAAGCTGAACTTCCTATCCAATTCCGTCTATTCCGATCCTGCCGTCGCCTATGCCCGCAGGGTGAAGCCCAAGGAAGCTGAGGAGGACAAAGGGAGCGAACCAGCCAGCCAAGCAAGTATTTTAACCTCTGCCCAGCCGCTCTTGGAAGCTACGGAGTATCCAGCTGAGGATATCCAATCCCCCATGGAGATCCTCTACTGCGGCACGGCTGTATTTGCAGATGGTTCCCTCCGAGGCGTGCTCGGCGGCGAACAGGCGATCCTAACCAACCTCATCGCCAACCGCCTCGATAGCTTCAGCTTCAGCTGCGGCGGGGAATCGCTGGAGTTCACCCCGGTCGGCGGCTGTCGGGTTCAGGTGGATACGAGCTGCGACCCCGTCCGCATCCGCCTGAGCCTGCATCTAACCGTCACTGATCAGGAGTACATTCCCGCCGATGAGGTAATGGCTTCTGCCCTTGAGGAGGCGCTGCAAAGCACGATCTCCGCCGCGCAGCGCATGCATGCCGATCCCTTCGGCTTTGCCGAGGTCGCCGCCAGACGCTTCCTCACCCTCGAGGATTGGGTCGCCTATGACTGGCGCGAGCGCTTCCAGACCGCCGAAGTAGAAATAAAGCTGCACTTTACCCACGCCGATACTTGACAATGTTCCCTCCCTCCCGTACAATAAAAGTAATGCCTGCGGAACTGTAGCCAAAGCAGCCTGCCGCAGGCGAATATGCATACGAAAGAATGGATTGCCGTGTATATACTGATCCTGAATCCTTACTCCGGCAGAGGGCTGGCGCTGAAAAGGCTGCCTGAGATAGAGGCTGTGCTGCGGGAGCAGAACCTGAGCTACCGCATCGAGCAGAGCCATGAGGAGCATCAAACCAGCGAGGTTGCCCGGCGCTGCGCTGCGGAGCAGCCGGAGGGCATCATCGTGCTCGGCGGCGACGGCACGCTCTTCCGCGTGGTCAACGGCATGGCGGGCAGCTCTGTACCGCTCATCTTCGTTTCCTGCGGCACGGGAAATGATTTCGTTCGCTCCCTGAACCTGCCCTCCGATCCTATTGAGGCGCTGCGCTGCCAGCTTGCCGCCCCCGTCACCAGCATCGATGTGGGACGCATGAACGATATTTGCTTTCTGAATGTGTCCGGCACCGGCTTTGATGTGGATGTGCTGCGCTGTGCCGAGCGCCATAAGGAGAAGCACACCGGTCTGGTTGCCTATATGCTCGGTCTGATCGACGCTGTGAAGCGCTACCGGCCAACCACCGCGCTGGTTTCCTTCGATGATGAGCCGGAGCAGGAGCAGCGCTTTGCCATCCTCTCCGTGGGCAATGGGCGCTATTTTGGCGGCGGTATGCGGGCTGTGCCAGACGCCATCGTTAATGATGGGCTCTTTGATGTGGTTGTGGTTACGCCGGTGCGCAGGTTCGTGATTCTGCCGCTGATCATACTCTACATCACAGGCAAGCATGTAAAGTGCAAGCTTGCCACCCTCCGCCGCTGCAAAAAGCTGACCATCCGCCGCAAGGGAACCACCTTCAACCTCGATGGCGAGCTTATGGACGAGGATATTGCCCACTATGAGCTGCTTCCTGCCGCGCTGCGCGTGCGCATCCCCTCGCTCGGCTGAGCAAAATGCACAATAAAAAGCACATAATAAAGAAAAAGGACATGGCTGCTCGTTTTTGGCAACCATGTCCTCTTCATTATGATAAAGTCTGCGAGCACCCCTCGAACAAAGGAAGCTCGGATGGGTGCTTATTTGCTTCTGCTCAAGCCTTCTGCTTGAACTTGTTCTGGCACTTGCTGCAAGTCACCGTGACCTCGCCAACCTTCCTCGGCAGGCGCAGGCGGCTCTTGCACTGGGGGCAGCGGAAATACTTGTATTTCCTGCTGTTCTTCAGCCGCACGAAAAACTGCCGCACGCTGGTCGTGCTCTTGCGGCGCAGCTCCAGAAACTTCTGGTTTTCTGCCCGACGCTTCTCCACGCTGCGGGAGAACATGCGCACCAGCTCCCATATGTACATTGCCAAGCCAAGGTAATACAGTATCTTCAGTCCAACCAAGCCGGAGAGCAGCGAAAGCACCACGCCGCAGATCAGCAGCGTAAGCCCCAGCTGGTCGGTGCCATATCGGCCGCTCATGAAGCCGCGAAAGCCATTTTTGATCCTCTGCCACATATTTTCAACCCTCTTTCCTATCAAACCAATCAAGCCAGCCAAGCCAATCAACCGCAGCTTGAGCCTTCAGCATGCCGTCAGCGGTAATACACGCCCGGCCCGCCGCAGCAGCAGCTGCCAGAGCAGCAGTTGCACAATAGCGACATCAGGCAGCACAGCCCCAGCGGATTCCGACAGATGAACTGCTGTGCATTAAACGGCGCGCCGTTCTGGCTGTAGCCACTGCTCTTTCCCTCCAGCCGTGCCAGAAGGGAGCGGTATTCAAAGTTGTTCGGCTCCATGCTCACTGCCTGCCGGGCGTAGTTCAGCGCAGCCACACGGTTGCCCATGCCAAGGTTTGCCTCGCCGCTCAGGTAATACCATTCCGCGCTGCGGCTGTTGATATCCTTGAGTACGTTCAGCGCCTCGGCATAGTGACCGCTGCGCACGTAGTTCCGTGCGGCAGACAGCAGCGGATCATTGCCCGCCGACGAGCTGCTCTGTCCGCCGTAATTGCCATAGCCGCCATAATTGCCATAACCAGAGGAGCCATAGCCGCCAAAGCCGCCGTAATTGCCATAACCAGAGGAGCCATAGCCGCCGTAGCTGCTCTGCCCCGCGCCGGAAGCACCCTCGCGCTTCATCTTCATCACGGTGGAATAAGCCTCGTTTACCTCCTTCATGCGCGCCTCCGCCTCGGGAGAGCCATTGTTCACGTCGGGATGGTATTTCTTGGCTAGGTTTCTGTATGCTTTTTTGATCTCGTCCTCAGAAGCGCTCGGGGATACGCCCAACACCCGATAGGGATCCTGCATGCTTATGCTCCTTTGATTCTTGCCTTATTTCGCTTAACCAACCTGCCATCGCGGGCGTCAGCCTTCTTCTGCTGAATATAGCCGTATCTAGCCCAAACGCCGGAATAGAGTATATTGCGTATCAGCTCGGCATCTCGCACCACAGGCAGCGCCTCGAAGGCTTCCGCACTGTCCGCTATCGCCATGGTCAGCGCAGATTTGCATATTTCCTCATATTCTGGCTGGTTCATAATGGTTCGCAGCGGATTATATTTCCCCTGCCGAACGTCCTTCTTCAGGTCGTCGTAGGCATCCATGAAATATATGAAGCGTCCGAGCCCGTCGCCCATGCGCCTGAGCTCCTCTGCCCAGAAGTCGTCCTTCCAGTTGAAAAGCTCGCCTAGCATCCGTCCAGTCAGGTTCATCGGCGGGTCAATCTCCTCGCCACGCGCCTCGATCTCGCCAATGCCACGCATCCATTCCTCTATGCAGCGGCATTTCTCCGGGTGGAGGCTGCTCACCCTCTGGTAAGCGCCCTTCAGAGCCAGTTTTGCAGCAGCATAGGCGGGGTTTCGGTCGTCCTGCCAGTTATCGGCACATTTGTGGTAGAATAGCGCGATGTTCATATCCACCGCATATTCCATTGCGGCGGTGGTAATGTAGCCGTGGGACTTGATCATGTGCGCCGCGCAGCGCTCCTCGCCGCAGACCTCCGCCTCCTCATAGAGAGCCGAGAGCACCATCGCCACAAAGGTCATGTCGTAGCTCAGCGTGAACCTGCTCAGCTGCCCATACCTTTCCTTGAGCACATGGCACATGCCGCAGTACATGGCGCGGAAGCGAAGCCGCTCCTCCTCGGAGAGGGTCTTGCAATTGGTGATCACGTAGCCAAACATGCGCCCGACCTCCCTGCCGCGATCCATATAGCCACCATTATAAACCAGCGATGTTAAGCCTGTTGCATAAAGCAGCCGTGGGTGGAACGTTTATTCCCTGTTTTCCGTATCCTCCCGCTCGTAGCTGGCATCATATACGCCGTCCTCGCTGCTTGCAGTGGCATTGCTGTTCCATACAGCCTGCCCGGCTGCTCCAAGCGCACGTTCAAGCTCCGTGCAGGAATTGCGCACAGCCGCCGGATCCTTGCTCTTGAGCGCCTTCTTTGCCTCCTTCACAAGCTCGCTCATGCGCTGCTTATCTTCCCTGTTCAGCTTCTTCATCACCGTTTCCGCCTGATAGATCAGGTTGTCCACGCGGTTCTGCATCTCCGCCTCCTGCTTACGGCGCTCGTCCTCGGCGGCGTAGGTTTCCGCATCGCGGATGGCTTGGTTGATCTCCTCGCGGCTCATGTTGGAGGAGCTGGTTATGGTGATGTTCTGCTGCCTGCCCGTGCCCAGATCCTTTGCCGATACGTTCACAATGCCGTTGGCATCGATAGCAAAGGTCACTTCTATCTGCGGCACGCCGCGCATTGCTCGCCTTATGCCGTCCAGACGGAACCTGCCCAGCTCCTTATTTTGGGAAGCAATGGGCCGCTCGCCCTGCAATACATGCACGTCCACCGCCGTCTGGAAGCTTGCCGCCGTGGTAAATACTTGGCTGCGCTGGATGGGAATCGTGGAATTGCGCTCGATGATCTTGGCATATACGTCGCCAACCGTTTCAATGCCCAGCGAAAGCGGCGTCACATCCAGCAGCAGCAGGCTCTTTACCTCGCCGCCCATCACGCCGCCCTGAAGCGCCGCGCCCAGCGCCACGCATTCGTCCGGATTGATTCCACGGAACGGCTCCTTGCCCGTAAAGCGCTTGACCGCCTCCTGAACCGCGGGAATTCTGCTGGAACCGCCCACCAGCAACACCTTGCTCAGATCTGAAGGCTTCAGGCCCGAATCGCTCATCGCCTGCTGCACCGGGCCCATCGTCGCATCGACGAGATGCCGCGTCAATTCGTCGAACTTCGCACGACTCAGCGTCGTTTCCATATGCTTCGGGCCGTTGCGATCCGCCGTCAGAAACGGCAGGTTAATGCTGGCGACAGACAGACCCGAAAGCTCGATCTTCGCCTTCTCGGCCGCTTCGCGCACGCGCTGCATTGCCGCGCCATCCTTCGTCAGGTCGATTTTCTGCTCGCGCTTGAATTCCTGCACCAGATAGTCGGTCACGCACTGGTCGAAATCGTCGCCGCCCAGACGGTTGTTGCCCGCCGTGGCGAGAACCTCGATCACGTCCGCATTGATGTCCAGAATTGAAACGTCGAATGTGCCGCCGCCCAGATCGTAAACCATGATCTTCTGCGGCTCTTCCTTATCAATGCCGTACGCCAGCGCGGCAGCCGTCGGTTCATTGATGATTCTGCGCA
>CAYWLE010000112.1:0-6497 GCA_964458825.1 uncultured Oscillospiraceae bacterium
TTTTATGGGTGGTTGGCATGGGCTTTTCAGCAAAAAGGAGGCGGAAATAGCGGTGCAGCCGCGCTTGGCTTTGCTTGGCTTCGAAGAAAAAGCAAAATGGAAGGCAAGGGGAAAGCAAAGCCCGAAAGGCTGCGTTGAGGCGAGCATTTCGGGCTGAAAGGGCATTGGTCTGTGGTTGGTCTGTGGTTGGCTTGTGCATGGCTGGCTATTGACCGAGTGTTGACCTGCGCTTGGTCGGGGCTTGGCTGCTCAGCTATGCTGGCGGTGGCTCAGCAGGAAATCCAGCGTGACGCGGTTATAGTTCTCCAGCTCCTCCCAGTGCTGCACATGACCGCCGCCCTTTACCATATGAAGCTGGCAGCGGGGGATGGCGTTTACCATCTGCATGGTGAGCGGCACGGGAACAAAGAGGTCGCTATCGCCGGCGACGACCAGCACCGGAGCCTTGATACTGCCGAGGCTGTTCATCTCGTCAAAGGCAAGTATGGCGTTGCACTGCGCCTTATAGGCATAGGCGGGCATGGGGTTGGCTGCGTCGGCATCATTAGCCTCGGCATCCAGCATGAAGGCTTCGTTTCGATCCTGAAAGGCGGAGGAATAGATGATCCACTGCACGATTCTGCCGAAGGTCTTGCCATCCAGCTGCTCGATGGAGTCGCGAAGAAATTCGATGCTGCGGCGGAAGCTGACGTTGCAGCGGGGAAAGGTGTTGGTAAGGATCACCGAGCGCACGCGATCTGGATAGTGTATCGCCAGATACTGCGCCACAGCGCCGCCCATGGAGATGCCGTTTACGTGGGCGCTCTGGATATCCAGCGCGTCCAGCAGGGCAATGACGTCGGCAGCCATATCGGCAATGCTGTAAGCCTCGCATACGGGCTTGGAGCTAAGACCGGCGCCGCGATTATCAATGGCGAGCACGCGGAAATGCTGCTCATAGCAGGCGATGTGCGGCTCCCACTTCAGGCTGGAAGCGCCTAGCCCCATCACCAGAACCAGAGGCTCGCCCTGACCGCGATCCTGATAGCCAATTTCAATGCCGTTTGCGAATATCTGCTTAATCACGCTCTTCTCTCGGCTCCTCTCCGGTATAGAGTTGGCGAAGCACCGTGCCGCACTCGGGCAGCTCCCGCTGCATGCGATCGAGGACCGGCTCATAATCGAAATCGGTAAGCGGCAGATCGATGCGGGTGTTGTTCAAGGCGCTCAGGCAGATGCCCTCGAGTATCTCATAGCCATGGTAGGCTGTTTCAATATTGCAGGAATGGGGCTTGCTATCGTCGTCGAGCCAATCGGCATATTCGGTATAGTAGGGAGTTTGGATCTGCTTCTCCTGATGGTGATACCAGCCGGGATCCTTGCCGGTGATGTATTCACCCTTGGTTGCCTTGCTGCACTCGCCCCAGAAGCCGTCGGTTTCCGCCCATACCCAGCCGTTGGTTCCATAGACGGAGAGGCGGTTATCACTGTCGGCATACATCTCAGGGTTGTGGCGCTCGGCAAGGTAGCCGCACTCGATATAGCCGCGGGCGCCGTTTTCAAAGCCGATCTCGCCGAGGAGATAATCCGGGGAGGGATGGTTATCCTTGAGGGTTGCAGGGCCATGCACATGACCAACCACCCATTTGGCGCGATGACCGCCGTTTGCCCAGATGATATAATCGGTATAATGGGTGCCCAGCTGCGCCAGCCAAGGCTGAGTTTCCGCATGGAGCTTGAGCACCTGACCGATATCGCCGCGGTCGATCTTCTTTTTCATATCCTGCATCTGCTTTAGATACTTCTGCTGGTGGCAGACGATCGCCTTGATGCCGTGCTTTATGCAAAGCTCGGTCATCGCCTTTGCCTCCTTCATGGATTCCGCCATGGGCTTTTCCAGCGATACTGCCTTGATGCCGTACTTCACGGCAAGCTCGATCATGGAGAGGCGGAGGTTGGGATAGGTGACGAAAACGAAGACCTCGGGCTTGGTTTCGCGGAGCATATCCTCCACATTGGTAAAGAGCGGCACGCTGAGCTGATTTGCTTCGGCGACTGCCTTCATCTTTGCTTCATCTATATCGCACAGACCCACGACCTCGTAGCGGTCGGCATTCTCCAGCAGCGCCTTCAGGTGCGTCTTGCCGCGCACGCCCAGTCCCATGACGGCAACAGTATGCTTCTTCATATATAATTACCTCCTGTAGCTGCTATAATTAAGCAAATTGCGATGGCGGCTGGCTTTAGCGGTTTTTTTGAATGAAAGCGCCGTCCGCCAGCACCACGCTGTCAGGATCCCGCACGGCGTCGGGGGATTCATCCTCAGTCATGATCCAGCCGCGATAGTCCGTTTCCTTGAGGAAATCAATGATGGACTTGAAATCGATCACGCCGCTGCCCATGGTTGCCCACTCATGGCTGGGATCCATATCCTTGAAATGCACGTGGGCGACCTTGGCGCGATGATCGCGGATCATCTTCAGGGCGTCGACGCCGCCGTTGACCATGTGACCCACGTCTGGCGCAAAGCCGGTGGGACTCTTCTCCAACTGCTCCAGCAGATATTCATAATCATCGGTATAGCGGAAGATGGAGTTGGGTGCGGAATTTGGATGGAACACGCTGACCACCCCGCGCTCGGCGGCGCGGCGGCCGATGGCATCTATGCAGGCGATCTGGCAATCCTGCTTCTGCCGCAGATCCTTTTCACGATCGGGCAGCACAGCCACATGCCCCAGCATCAGCTTGGCGGCGGGAAAGTGGGAGAGAAAATCGATGCAGGCGTTGGCTCGATCAAATTCCTCGTCGGTTTCCTTCATGTGCAGCCAATCCTCATGGAAGGCGATGGCGGCGAGGGAAACATTTCTTTCATCCAGCAGCGCCTTGAGGCGACCCCAGTCGGCATAATAATCGCCGAGCATTACGATCTCCGCCTCGATGCCGGTAAAGCCGGCACGCAGCAGGATATCCACAAAGTGGGGAACCTGACCGTGATATTTTTCAACGCTCATCTGCCATGGATAGGTCTGGCTGCCGTAGAGAATCTTCGACAAGAATATCCACCTCCTGTATCGGTTGAAGGAACGATGCTTTTATGCTGTAGGATGGCGGCACAGCGCTGCAACGTCATTTTGCCATCATATTAAAGAGCACTTCATTGCTCTTGTAGGCGCGGCGGTAGATTTCGTAGCTGTCATTATAGACAGCTTGGTTGCGTGGATCGGGAGCGATGCAATCGGGAGAGAGGCGAACCACGGCGGCGCAGGCCTGATGCAGGTCGGCATATTCGCCGCAGGCAACCTGCGCACAGAGGATGGCTCCGAGGGCTGCCTGCTCCCGGGTTTCGGTATGATAGAGGGGCTGCTGAAGCACATCGGCAAGGATCTGCTGCCAGAGGGGGCTGCGAGCGCCGCCACCGGAGAGGATCATCCTGTCGATGGAAAGGTTCAGGCTGCGTATGATTTCCAAGCAGTCCCGCAGGGAATAGGCGACGCCCTCTAGAACAGCGCGCTCCATTTCCGCCCGGGTATGCCCGAGGGTAAGCCCGATGAAGGCTCCGCGAGCCTGCTCGTTCATGTGGGGCGTGCGCTCGCCGGTGAGGTAGGGCAGGAAGACCAGCGAACCTGCGCCGGGCGCAGTTTTGGCTGCCTCGGCGTGCATGGAAACATAGTCCTGCGTGCCAAGCACCTTGCCATTGAACCAGTTGGCTGCAAGGCAGGCGTTGAGCACAGCGCCCATCACATACCACGTGCCCTCCGGGGCATGGCAGAAGCTGTGGGTGCGCAGCAGGGGATCATATACGGGGCGGTTGGTTGCCACGAAGACCTGACCGGAGGTGCCGAGGTTGACGGAGGAATGCCCCGGCAGAAGCAGACCATTGCCCACCGCCTGCATCGGCTGGTCGCCGCCGCCGAAGGCAACGAGGGTGCCCTCGGCAAGACCGGTTTCCATGGCTGCCTGCGCGGTGACGCGGCCGGCGATCTCATAGGGACGGTGGTTTGCATCGGGCAGTATGGCTGCGTCCACGCCGATCACAGAGAGCAGCTCATGGCTCCACTGCATGCGGGCGCTATCATACATCAGGGTGCTGCAAGCGTCGGTCGGCTCGGTGCCAAGCTCGCCGCAGAGGCGGTAGCGCAGGTAATCCTTGGGCAGCAGAGCACAGCGAATGCGCTCGTACAGCTCCGGCCTGTTTTCCCGAACCCACATCAGCGACAGTGCCTGAAAGCCGGAATGCACCTGATTCTGCACCCACTGACCCAGCCGATCGACGCCGACGATATCCATTACCCTTTTCTTCTGGGCGGCGGCGCGACCATCGCAATGGATGATTGCCGGAGCAAGCACGCGGTTTTGCTTATCCAGCATGACCAAGCCATGCATTTGCCCGGAAAAGCCCACGCAGCGGATGCTCTCCGCACGCAGTCCCGCCTGCTTCAGCGCGTCCGGCACAGCCCTGCACAGAGCCTTATACCAAAGCTCCGGTTCCTGCTCGGCATAGCCGGGGGCAGGTATGGAAAGCGGGTATTCGCAATAGCCGCTGCCGGCGATCACGCCCGTTTCATCGGTTAGAACAGCCTTCAGGCCGGTCGTACCCAGATCGATTCCCAAATAATGCGGCATGTTCAGGCTCCCCTCTCAGTTCGTATTGTGCAAAAGTGCGGAAGGATTGCTCTCCATCAGCTGCTCGAATGCCACAACGCTGGCGCCGAGCAGCATGGGATCCCGCACAGAAGGATCATTTTGCAGGCGGCTGGTATCGATGATGAGGTCATTATATACGGTGGGCAGCAGCAGGCGCTTGAGGGTCGAACGGGCGACCTCGAGGAAATAGGCGCCGCCGTCGGTGATCTTATCGGAGTAGATAACCGCCTCGGGGTTGAGCAGGTTGATAACGCCGGCCGTGCCGAAGGCAAGGTAGCCCACGGTCTTTTCATAGGCGCTGCGGGCGAGCATATCCTCCTCGCGCACCATGCGGCAGATGTCCCGCGCAGTGACCTTGCCGGTACGGCTGCGACCCTGACCCTTCTGCCACAGGTCAAAGAGGGAGCGCTGGTATTCCGCCTCCAGAGCGATGGTGGAGCCATACAGCTCCAGACAGCCCCGGTTGCCGCACTCGCAGAGGGGACCGAAGCAATTGATGCTCATGTGGCCGAGCTCGCCGGCAAAGCCGGTGACGCCCTTATAGATCTGACCATTGGATATGATGCCTGCGCCAACGCCGCGGTCGCCCACGATATAGAGCATATTGCGAACATTGCGATGCTCGCCGAACCAAAGCTCTGCCAGCGCGCCGCAATTTGCATCGTGCTCAAGGAAAACGGGCAGCTCCAGCGCCTGCTCCAGCTCCCGGCGCAGGTCGATCTGATCCCAGCCGGGGAAGCCGCTCATGAGGGCGATTCTGCCGTGCCGCGCATCGAAGGGGCCGGGCAGAGCCATGCCGAGGGCAAGCACGGGTCGGTCAAGCTGGCTGCGCACATCCTGAAGCAGCTGAACCAGACGCCGCATGATTATCCGCGTGCCGACGGAGGGGGAGATGCGCTCATCCACATAGTGGCAGAGCCCACCGCTCAGGTCGCAGGCAGCTGCGGAGATATAATCGCGGTTGATGCGCCCGGAGAGGACGACATAATTTTCGCCATTGAGCTTCAGCCGGATGGGACGGCGGCCCTTGGCGGAATCGATGCTGCTGGTTTCCACGACGAGCCCGCTCTGCAAAAGCTCATTTACGAGCTTGGTGATGGCGGCGGGGGTCAGTCCCAGCTCGTGAGCGAGGGAAACACGGGTGCAGTTGCTATTAAAGTGCAGGGCGCGCACGATCTGCATGAGGTTATTTTCACGCAGGGAGGTTTTATTTACGATCATAAGAATAGATATCCTGTATATATTTAATGAAGTTGATTAAGTAATGCATACTTGCATAACCATGCGTACTTATTATATCAAAGATTTGTACGAATGGTCAAGTAAAATCGGAAAATAATCAGGCGGCATCTGATGAAAAAGTTAAAAATCAGGCTTGACAATCATTAAGCGGCGGTATATAATCAAAGCATAAAATAAACGTTGTTAATTAAATACAGCGTGGAATAGAGTGCGGGTGCAAGCCCCGGATACAAGCTGGAAGGAGAGGAACAAGCATGCACGAAAACGACTGCATCCTGCGGGTCACGGGCGTATCAAAGGCATTTGGCGGCACGCAGGCGCTGGACAATGTTTCTCTGGAAGTGAAGCGCGGCGAGGTTCATGCGCTGCTGGGTGAAAACGGCGCGGGCAAATCCACGCTGATGAAGATCATCATGGGTCTGCATCGGGCAGACAGCGGCGAGATGGAGTTCGACGGCAGGAAGGTTGTGGTTCATGGACCCGCCGAGGCGCTGAGCATTGGCATCTCAATGATCCATCAGGAGCTTAGCCCGGAGCCCTACCTTACCGTAGCGGAGAATATCTTCCTCAAGCGCGAGCACATGCACGGCAAATCGCCATTCCTCGACAAGAAGAAAACCATAGAGGAGACG
>CAYWLE010000113.1:0-6252 GCA_964458825.1 uncultured Oscillospiraceae bacterium
GGCAGGGACTGGAACACGGTCAGCGGCACATCGCCGGTTCCCGGAGGCATGTCCACAAACATGAAATCGACATCGCCCCAGCATACGTCCGTCCAGAACTGCTTCACGGTGCCCGCGATCACGGGGCCGCGCCAGACGACGGGATCGGTTTCGTTTTCAAGCATCAGGTTCAGGGATACCAGCTTTATGCCGGTGGTTGTGACGGCGGGAATGATGCCATCATCGCAGGCGCTGAGCATGCCATGCACGCCGAATGCCTTGGGAATGGATGGGCCGGTGATATCTGCGTCCAGCACGGCGGCGCTGTGGCTGCGGCGGCGCATGGTGGCGGCCATGAGGCTGGTTATCATGGATTTGCCGACGCCGCCCTTGCCGCTGACAACGCCGATCACGTGGCGAACGTTGCTGTGGGCGTTGACCGGCGCACGGAAGTCCGGCTTTTGTCCATCGCGGCTGGGACAGTTCTCGCCGCAGCTGGAGCAATCATGGGTACAGTTTTCACTCATTTTGCGAACCTCGAATCTCAAGATTTTACTATCTTATCATAGACCCACGGCATGCATAAGTCAAGCAATTTTAGGCTACTTTTTTAACCTGCGCCCATGGAATTTTTGCCTGACGGACATGGCTCAGTCAAGGCGGGGCAATTCCGCCCAAGCCTGACCGATGGCTGCAATTTTAACCAGACCGCTGATCCTCAGCTCCCGCAGGCGGCATGCCGCATCATCCCAGCTTGCTTGAACCTGCATCACGCCGCCGGGCTGGGACAGGCTCAGGCTCAGGCTTTCATGCCTATGAGCAGCCAAGCATGCGCCGATGGCGGCGGTTCCACTGCCGCAGCCATGCTCCCACACGCTGCTATCAGTGGAGCGCACGTATACGAGGGGCTGGAAGGCGCTCAGGTCATCGCTGAGAAGCAGTATGCCCAGAGCATCGGCGCCGCAATCGGCACACCAGCCAGCGACGCCAGCCTCCGCCTCCGCGGGCGTCATCTCCGAGGCAGGCACGATGGCGTGGGCAATGCCCGGCAGGCAAACCAGCGGGTAGCTGCGCTCGGCTGAGATATGTAGCGAGCCAAAGCCCTCCGGCAGGGGCATGCGCACGGTGCCGAGGTAATGATCGCCCTGACGCTTGATCTCGCAGGGCACGATATCCGCCGCGCCGGAAACCTCGAGAGGGTAGCTCGCTGCCTGACCATCGGGCAGTTCATCCAAATAGGCGAGGTAGGCGGCCAGCGACATGGAGGCGTTTCCACAGAACTCGCCGCCCATCATCTGGAGCCGTACGCGGGCGCCGGGGAGGCTTGGCTGCTCGATATAGCCAACCTGCTCCGCACCCACGCTGCCATAGGCCATGAGCTGCTCCGCCACAGCGCCATGGGCGGCGCGGGGCAGGGGATCGGTCACGAGGATGGTCATATTCTGGGTGGGACTGAGCTTTACAAAATTGAGCTTCATGGCGTATCTCCGATTCATAGATTGGTGATGAAAATATAAAGCAGCGCCGGCGGCCTCGGAAGGCGGGGGATAGTCGCCCTGCCGAGGAGCCGCCTGCGCAAGGATAGGCATGGGTTAAAGAGGTTTGGTTTTAGCTTGGTTTTAGCTTGGCCGAAGCTTAGTTGAAGCGGGAGAGGAACTGTATGGTTCGCTCCTGCTGGGGATGGTTGATAACGTCCTCCGGTCTGCCCTGCTCCACGATCACGCCGCCATCCATGAAGATCACGTGGTCGGATACGTCGCGGGCGAAGCTCATCTCATGGGTGACGATCACCATGGTCATGTGTTCGGCGGCGAGGTCGCGTATGACGTGCAGTATCTCGCCGGTCAGCTCAGGATCGAGCGCCGAGGTTGGTTCATCGAAGAAGAGGATGCGGGGACGCATGGCCAGCGCCCGGGCAATGGACACGCGCTGCTGCTGACCGCCGGAGAGCTGGCAGGGATAGGCACTTTCCTTATCGGAAAGACCCATCTTGGCAAGCAGCTGGCGGGCTGTGGCAGTAGCCTCGTCCCGACTGCGCTTCTGGATGAGCATGGGCGCTTCGATGATATTCTTCAGCACCGTATAGTGGGGGAAGAGGTTGAAGTTCTGGAAGACCAGTCCGAAGGAGGACTTGATCTTCTTCAGTTCGGCGGGGGAGGCATAGACGGATCTGCCGCCCTCCTCACGCGCGGCATAGCTGCCGAGATAGGCAAGGTCGCCGCCGTCCATGGTTTCCAGCAGGGTGGCGCAGCGCAGCAGCGTGCTTTTGCCGCTGCCGGAGGGACCGATGATGGAAACCACCTGACCCTCGCTTACGGAGAGGGAGATATCATTGAGCACCTGCAAATCGCCGAAGCGCTTGCGCATGTGGTTGATCTCGAGAAGCTTTGCATTCTGGTTCATGCTTGGTTCAGCGCTCCTTTCAGCGATAGTAGTTCAGGCGGTTTTCCAAGCGGTTCATCACAAAGGCGACCAGCGAATTGAAGATATAATAGAACACGCCGGCGATGATGAAGGGCATGAAGCTGGACTGGGAATTGGCGATCTGCTTGCCGATGGAGAACATTTCCTGATAGGCAACGGTAAACGCCATGGAGGTATCCTTTACAAGGGTGATGACCTCGTTGGTGATGCTGGGCAGTATGCGCTTGATCACCTGCGGCAGTATGATGCGCAGGAAGGTTTGCATTCTGCTGTAGCCCAGCACCGATGCTGCCTCATACTGCCCCACGGGCATGGATTCGATGCCGCCACGATAGATTTCGGCAAAATAGGCGGCATAATTGATGGAATATGCCACGATGATGGGGATCAGTTTATTGCGTGCCACGCTGAAGCCGAAGAGATAGAAGGGACCGTAGGTGACAGCCAGCAGCTGGAGCATGAGCGGCGTGCCGCGCAGTACGGAGATAAATACCTGCGCGACGCCCCGCAGAGGCTTGAGCTTGCTCATGCGCATAAAGGCGAGGATCAGCCCCAGCGGCAGTGAAAAAACCAGCGTGAGGAAAAATATCGCGCCGGAACGGCCGAGGCCCTCGCACATTTTGAGTATCATGGCTGTGATGGTCATTGCTTTTACCCCTTTGCATGGGCGTTGGGGTTATCGCTTGCGCCATAACCCCGCGTGCCACGTATTTCTTTTGCTTTGCCTAGCTTGGTTTATCTGCTTTATCTGGTTTGGCTGCTATGCTCAGGCGTTGAGCAGGCACAGCGCGCTGGTATCCAGACCGTACTTCTCGGCCAGAGAGAGGTAAAGACCTTCCTCAACCAGCTCCTTGTAGGCTGCTTCGACCTGTGCGCAGACCTCGGTATCCGCCTTGCGGAAGCAGATGCCATAGGACTCGGAGGCGAGGGTTTCATCCAGCATTACATAGCCGTCGCCATACTCGGCGATCTTGCCGGCTGCCACGCCGATATCGATGGCCACTGCATCGATGGCGCCCGCCATCAGCTCGGTGAAGCACACGTTGTAGTTCTCATAGCGCATCAGCTCGGCGAAGGTATCCACCAGCTCGGGCATATCGTTGGTGAGCATGATATCTGCGGAGGTACCAAGCTGCACGCCTACATACTTGCCGGCGAGGTCTGCCAGCGTGGCGATGCCGGAATCAGCCTTGGTGAGGATGATCTGGGAATTATCGGAGTAGGCGATGGAGAGGGTGTAGGCCTCGGGGTCGATCACGTCGATGGTCAGACCGGACCAGATGCAGTCGATCTCGCCAGCATCGAGGGTGATGAGCTTGGTATCCCAGTTGATCGGCACCAGCTCGAGATCCCAGCCAAGCTTCTCGCATACGGCCTTGCACATTTCGATGTCGAAGCCGGTATATTCGCCGTCGTCACCCATGTAGGTGTAGGGCGGATATTCTGCGTCGAAGCCCATCTTGAAGGTGTAGCCTTCTGCCATGCAGCAGGCGGAGAGGAGCAGCATTGCGGACAGGATGATGGCGATGATCTTCTTCATGGTTTTTTCCTCCTAAAATGTATCTTGGTTTTTGAGGGGTCGTGTGATGGTGGTTTGGCTGCATCAAAGGTATCTGCCGCGGCAAGCTCCGTTGCACTGTGCGGTTCGTTTGATGTGCTAACAGTTTATCACTTTAGCACGATAATGTACCAGCATAAAATGATGAATTATAAACAAACTTTTGGTTAAGCGAAAAATGGCTTGCAGGCGCTGCAATTTGGGCTGAGGAAATCAGATTAAATTTTGGGGCTTTACAGGGAATCCACGAAAAGGGTTTGCAAGTTAATGAAGGCGCTATATAATAGAGGCGCAAGGGGAACACAGATAGAGAGCCTGTCGGTGAGAGCTGGCTGGCGCGGAAGCACGGAGGTGACGGAAAAATGCGCAGATCGGCGCGAGGCTACGAGCTGGACATGGTACATGGAAGGATGATACCGAGCATTATGCGGTTTGCACTGCCGCTGATGCTTACCAGCATATTGCAGCTTTTGTATAATGCTGCGGATGTAATTGTGGTTGGTCAGTTTACGGGCAGCGAGGCTCTGGCGGCGGTAGGCTCCACAAGCTCGCTGATCAACCTGATCGTAAACGTATTTCTTGGTTTGTCCATCGGCACAAACGTGATCGTGGCTCGCGGCTATGGCGCACAGGATTACAAGGGAGTGCAGGACACGGTGCATACCTCTGTAACCATCAGCCTGATCGGCGGCGTGGCGCTGGGCATATTCGGCTTCTTTTTTGCGGGAAGCTTTCTGGAGATGATGAAGTCCCCGCCGGAGGTGCTGCCGCTGGCGACGCTCTATGTGAAGATCTACTTTATCGGCATGCCCTTCAATATGCTCTATAACTTCGGCGCCGCCATACTGCGAGCTGTGGGCGATACGAAGCGACCGCTGTATTTCCTTACGGTGTCGGGCTTGGTAAATGTGGCGCTGAACCTCTTTTCAGTGATCGTGCTGAACATGGGCGTGGCTGGCGTAGCGCTGGCGACGATCACATCGCAGATAGTATCTGCGGTGCTGGTTTTCCTCTGCCTGCTGCACAGCGACGGCATGATCCACCTCGATCTGAAGAAGCTGCGGGTGGATGGCAGGCGGCTGGGCGAGCTTGCCCGCATCGGTCTGCCTGCGGGGCTTCAGGGCGCGCTCTTTTCCATATCGAACGTGCTGATCCAGTCCACAGTGAATGGCTACGGCGCCATCGTTGTGGCGGGCAACAGCGCTTCGAGCAACATCGAGGGTTTCATTTATGCATCCATGAACGCCTTCCATCAGGCATCGATCACCTTCGTGAGCAGCAACGTGGGCGCTGGCAAGTACAGCCGCATTCGAAAGACCATGGGTGCGGCGCTGCTGCTGGTTACTGCGGTGGGCGTTGGTTTGGGCGTGGTTGCCTTCTTTGCACGCAGCGGGCTGCTGGGCATCTATTCATCTGATTCCGAGGTCATCGCGGCTGGCATGCGCAGGCTGACGATTTTTGCCGAAACCTACTTCCTATGCGGCATAATGGAGGTTTTCTGCGGCGTGCTGCGGGGCATGGGCTCTGCCATAGTGCCGATGGTGGTATCGGTGCTTGGCGCATGCGGCTTCCGCATCTTCTGGATCTATGTGATCCTGCCCATCTTCCCGGGGCTGGAGATGCTGTATTATTCCTACCCCATTTCGTGGATACTCACCGGCGGCGTGCATTTCATCTGCTGTCTGATCATGATGAAAAAATTTCCCGCACAGGACGTGCCGGAGCCTGTGACTGCTTGATATAATATAACAACGCTCCCCCTGAGATGACGGGGGAGCGTTTGGTATATCGGTGGCAGGCGCTTGTAAGCGGAAACAGAAATGCATCAGATGTGTTCAAAAATCAACGTTGCCTGAATGCGGTCGCCGCCTGCAAAGCCCTTGCTGCCGCCATTGGAAGTGGAACAGGTGTGCAGACGATAACCCTTGCGAGCCTGTGCATTGATCACATCCTCAAGCTCGTTCAGATTTCCAGATCCCGTTCCAAAGAACTTTTCCTTTAGCGTGACCTGCAATACCACATAGGGTAAATCCCGACCGGAAGCAGTTGAAAATGACGATTCTCTCTGCAAATCATCCCAGAAACCCATGTTATTCCCCCTCTTCATATTGTTTTTTTAGTATACATCAGAGGAATAATAGTGTCAATGGTAGAATCAGCAATCCTCAGCAAAGCGCAGGAGCTTTCTCTGAACAAAAAGACAGTCGATCTCTTGCGAAACCGGCCGCATGGCAGAGGCAGAAGGACTCGAACCCTCAACAAAGGTTTTGGAGACCAATTGCCAATTTATT
>CAYWLE010000114.1:0-6224 GCA_964458825.1 uncultured Oscillospiraceae bacterium
GACGCCGCCGTGGGAAGCAATGTGGATGCCATCACCGGCGCGACCGTCACCTCCCGCGCCATCGCAAGGGCGGTGAACGCCGCCGTCGCCTATGTCACTGGAGCGGATACCGCCACCCATGCCACCGACCAAGGAGACTGAACATGATAAAGCCCAACCAGCCCAACCAGCCGGGCAGACCCAACCAGCCGAGCGGGCGGCTGAGGCTCCTCCTTCGCCGCGCCAAGGAGGAGGGCTGGCTGCTCATCCTGCTGCTGACCGCGCTGCTCTGCGCCGCCCTCGCCGTCAAGCTCCTGCTGCGCTGGCGCATGCCTGCCATCCTGCTGCCGGAGCTGGACGCGCCCAATATCGCGCTGCTGTCGCTCTCGGCGCTCTCCATCGATCATTATGCCCCGCCAGCCAAGCCAACCAAGCCAGCCGCAGCCCGCCGCCGACTGAGCCTGCTCCTCGCGCCGCTCTGCTTCCTGCTGCTGCCTTGGGCGGCGGGGGAGGGGGTCGCCGTCGCAAGCCTGAGCAACCAAGCCACAGCCATGGCGGAGCCTGCCGGAGCGCTTCGGCTCGCGCTGCTTGGCGGAGCGATTTTCGCCGCACTGACCCTCGCCTTCGATTCCCTCCAATCCCGACCTGCCTTCGAAGCGATGCCAAGGCTGGCGCCCGCGGTCAACGCCCTCTGCCTTTTCTGTGCGGCGCAGATCCTTGCCGGGCTGCTGTGACAAAGACTTCTCTGGCTGCTGAAATTGCATAATTATGCAACTAAGTCTGGAACCGCAGGAAACAGACCAATATCGACCCAGCACCGTCGCCCAAGACCCCGTTTTGGGCAGGCTTTCGGGCTGAAATTAAGCAAAAAACGCAGAAAAAACCAATGGGTAGCCAATCGCTTGACCACCCATTTTTGTCTATGTATAACTATGCATAGCCATATTTGGATGAAAAACCAGCCGAGCAGCCAGCCTCATTCCGCCTCGTCTGCAAAGGCAAGCAGCGCCTCCCGCACAGCCTGCGCATCCTCCATGAGGTTGATCCGCTCGCGGAACCTCGCCGCCCCGGGCATGCCGTGGATGTACCAAGCAAAGTGCTTGCGCATCTCCAGCAGACCGCCGCGTGGACCGTGCAGCATTTCCTCAAGCTCAAAGTGGCGCAGCGCCGTCTGGATCCTCTCGCGGCGGCTGGGCGGCGTCCAAGCCCTGCCCTCCAGCGCTGCCCTGATCTCGGCAAAGATCCATGGATTTCCCTCGCATGCACGGGCAACCAGCACCGCATCGCAGCCGGTTTCGTCCATCATCCGCAGTGCGTCGCTGCCGCTGCGAACGTCGCCGTTGCCGAAAACAGGCACGCTCACCGCCCGCTTCACCGCCCGTATCACCCGCCAATCCGCCTGTCCGGCGTACTGCTGCATCCGGCTGCGGCCATGCACGGCGATGGCTGCCGCGCCTGCCTGCTCGCAGATCTGGGCAACCTCCACGGCGTTTATGCTGCTCTCGTCCCAGCCGGAGCGTATCTTCACGGTGACAGGCTGCTCAACCGCGTCCGTCATGGCGCGTACAATGCGGCCGATCAGCTCCGGCTCCCGCATCAGCGCGCTGCCCTCGCCGTTTCCGGTGATCTTCGGCGCTGGACAGCCAAAGTTGATATCATAAAAGTCAAAGCCTGCGCCAGCCAGCTCCACGGCAGCCTTCGCCATCAGCTCTGGCTCCCGACCAAAGAGCTGCAAAGCGGCGACGCCCTCGCCGGGCAAGCGGGTCAGCAGCTCCTGCGCGTTTCGGTTCTTGCCCTGCGAATAGATCCAGCCCTTGGCGGACAGCATCTCGCTCACACTCCACGCAGCGCCCTGCTCGTGGCATAGCAGCCGCATCGCAGCATCGCTCACGCCAGCCATCGGAGCCAGCGCCGCACAGCCGTTCAGGCGCAGCTTACCCAATTTAAGCCCATCCGAGCCAAGGTTATCTGGATTTTTTTTATCTGAAGCAATTTTATCTGAAGCAAATCCATCTGTACGAAGCAAGGCTGAAGCCCTCCCAGTTGCGTATTTTAAGCTGCCAAAGGCATGATCGCCAGAGCACAGGCAGAGCCGTCACCCTGCCAGCATTCTGATTATAGCACCGCTCTTTTTTCTGCGCAATCCACAATTTCCGCCTTTTGCCGCCTGCACTTGCATTTATAACCTGTAATCGTGTATAATGTACTTGGTTAAGTGGAGATATCTCCCGCCTGCATGCGCCATGCCCCGCTGCGCATATCCTCAAGAGGCAAGGTCGAATAAGGGATTCGAGAATGATCGCTTGCAATGCGGGGTGGTTGGTATGAGGCTGCGGCGCAGCGCGCCTGCGCTGGAATGGCTCTGCGATGTTACGGGTCATACGGCACGGGTCACGTCCATCGGAAATCGCTCCCTGCTGGTGGAAAACCATCGGGGCGTCGAGGCGTTTGCTTCGGAAAGGATCGTGCTGAAGACCGGCTGCGGAAGCATCGAGGTGGAGGGCAGAAATATGCTGCTGCGGGAGGTACGCCGGGACGCGCTGATCGTGGAGGGCGATATTCGCCGCGTGCAGCTGCCCTGCGGAAAGGATGAGCGCCATGAACCATGACGTGTTGGTTCGGGTGGAGGGCGCTCTGCTGGAGCGGCTTTTGCAGCGGGCGGCGGAGGATGGCGCGGTATTTGCCGAGGCTCGCCGCTGTGGAGATCGGCAGATGGAGCTGCGAACCGACAATGCCAGCGCCCGCATACTGCTCATGCTCTGCTCCCGCTATGGTATCTATGCCCGCGTGCTGCATCGGGGCGGCGTGACAGCCGCGCTGGAGGCGCTGCGCAGGCGATGGACGCTCGGCCTTGGTTTGCTGCTCTGCCTGCTTGCCCTGTGGCTGCCGCTGGGCAGGCTGTGGTGGGTGGATGTGAAGTTCATCGGCTCCGCCGCCGAGCTGGGCAATCGGGAAAGGATAGAAGCCTGCCTGCGAGCCGAGGGCGTACTGCCCGGCATGAAGCTGGACAGGATCGATGAAAAGCGGCTCCAGAAGCAGCTGATGGCGGACGCCGAGGACTATAGCTTCATCGGCGTGCGCAGGCAGGGAGTAAGGCTGCTCGTGGAGGCAGCGCCGGAGGTGCCGTCGCCCGAGGTTTACCAGCGTCAGTACGCGCGCGATCTGGTTGCTGCTCGGGATGGCGTGGTGGTTGCGGTAAACGCCCTGTCCGGCACGGCCTGCGTGAAGGCGGGGGACACCGTGCGCGCGGGTCAGACGCTGATCCGCGGCGAGGAGGATAAAACCAAGGAGGAAACCCAAGGCGTGGCGGCGCTGGGCGAGGTGATCGCCCGCTGCTGGTATGAGGGCGGCGCTCAGGGAAGCCTTTTAAGGCGCACAGAGCGGCGCAGCGGCAGGGTGCAGGAGGATGCAAAGCTGTGCCTGCTGGGGCTGAGGCTGCCGATCAGGAGCTGCGAGGGCTTTTCGCAGGAGGAAGTGGAGGTGGAGCGCCTGCCGCTGGCGGGGCTTTATCTGCCGCTGGAGCTGGAGCGGAGCCTGCATTACGAAACCAAAAGCCTGACCGAGAGGCTGGATGAAGAAGCGCTTCGAGCGCAGCTTGGCAGGCTGGCTAGGGCGCAGGCGCTATCGAGTCTCGGCAGGGAGGATATATCCGCCGCGCAGGCAACCTCTTGGGAGGAATGCACGCGGCAGGGAGATATGCTGCATGTGCGTGCAGTATACGAGGTAAAGATGAATATCGCGGCGACACGCGAGGAGATCAAAAGCCAGTTTGAGGAGGATCACTGACGTTGGTTAGCATGGAACATGAGGATGGCTTCGAGCCTATCGGGAATATGGTTGAAGGCTCTGGCTGCGTGACCGAGCGCATGCCCATCGAGTCCGCAGAGGAGTTTATCGGGCTGTTCGGCCTGCGGGAGGAGAATCTGGCGCTGTTCCGCGAGGAGCTTGGCGTGGATATCGCGGCAGGCAGCGGCGAGGTGAGCCTGAGCGGCGAGGCGGAAAAGGTGGAGCTGGCAAGGCTCACGCTGGAGAAGATGAGCGAGATCATCCGCCGCGGCGAAACGGTGGATCGCACCCGCATCCGCTATGCCATCGGGCTTGCCGAGGAGGGCAATGCCGATCGGATCGGCGAGATCATGCGGGATGTGATTGCCTTCACCAGCCGCGGCAGGCAGGTAAAGTGCAAGACGCTGGGACAGAAAACCTATGTGGAAGCCATCAAGGCAAATACCTGTACCTTTGCCGTGGGGCCAGCCGGCACGGGCAAGACCTACCTTGCCATCGCCATGGCGGTGGTTGCCATGAAGAATAAGGAAATCGAGCGCATCATACTCACCCGCCCCGCCGTGGAGGCCGGCGAGAAGCTGGGCTTCCTGCCGGGCGACCTTGCCCAGAAGGTGGATCCCTACCTGCGTCCTCTCTACGATGCCCTGCATGAGATGCTGGGTCTGGAGGCTTACCAGCGGCTGGTGGAGCGCGGCGCCATCGAGGTGGCTCCGCTGGCTTACATGCGCGGCAGAACGCTCAACGATGCCTTTATCATCCTCGACGAGGCGCAGAACACCACCTCCGAGCAGATGAAGATGTTCCTGACCCGCATGGGCATGGGCTCCAAAATGGTCATCACCGGCGACGTGACCCAGATCGACCTGCCTCTGGGCAAGAAGTCGGGTCTGGTGGAGGCGCTGGAGGTGCTCAAAAACGTGGACGACATCGGTATTGTCCGCCTGTCCCATCGAGATGTCGTGCGCCACGAGCTGGTTCAGGCCATTGTGCGCGCCTATGAAAAGCACACTGCCAAATTGAACGAACGCAAAGGATCTGCCTTCCGCCCGTAAAGGAGAATGAACATGAGAAGAGCAGCCAAAGCCAGAGGTCTGCGCATTCCGCCGCTGGTTCAGATCGCGCTGATCTGCGCAGTGACCTACATCTGTCTGTTCAGCATGCTTCTGTTCGGCATCACGCCAGAGCAGTATGACATCAAGATCGGCACGCCTGCCCCGACCCAAATCAAGGCAACCAAGGACATTCAGGACACCGTTACCACCGAAGCACTGCGCGAGGCCGCAGCCAACGCTGTTGAGCCCAGCTACAAGAGTGCCGATCCATCCGTGGTCACAGAAGTGCTCAACGATCTCAAAGCGCGCTTCAGTACGCTCCGAGCGGTTCACGACAACTACACTGCGGACAGCATCCGCGAGCTGACCAGCGACGAGCTGGCCAGCATCAACGAGCTGCTCGCGATCCAGCTCAACCGCGATCAGCTGATCACGCTGATCGAAACCAGCTCCGATACCCTCGAATCCATCTTCGACTTCGCTTCCTCCGCCGTCAAGCAGACGCTGGACTCCACGCTCCCCGAGGGACAGGAAGCCGCCGCCATCAAAAACATTCGCGCGCAGCTCAACCAGCGCTACAGCGCGCAGCTGACCAATGTCGTTGTGGAGGCCGTGCGCTCCTGCCTGAAGCCAAACATGCTCATCGACGAGGACATCACCGAAACCCTGCGTCAGGACGCGCGCGACAGCGTTCAGACGGTCTGGTACGTCAAGGATCAGGTCATCGTCGGCGAGGGCGAGATCGTCACCGAAGCACAGTATACGATGATCTCCGCGCTGGGCATTCTGGATGAAAATACCTTCGACGTGCGCATGTTCCTCGGCATCGCGCTGCTGATCGCGCTGGTTCTGTCCGCTACCGGCTTCTATCTGCACCAGTACAATCGCTCGATCCTCACAAGCCCGAAGCAGCTTTCGCTGCTTTGCCTGATCCTTCTGCTGGCGGTCGGCCTTTCGCTGGCCTTCCGCATGATCCACAGCTATCTGATGCCCGTCTCACTGGGGCTGCTGCTGGTGATCATACTGGTGGATTCCCGGCTGGCGCTGTTCATCAACCTGATGCTGACGCTGCTGATCTCCATCCTTGCGCCCGCCGGCAGCGGCGTGATCACAATGCTTTTGATGACCAGCGTGTGCGGCCCGCTGATCGTCGCCCTGTTCGAGCATAAAACGCTGCGCACCACGTCGCTGGTCGCTGGCGTCATCATCGGCGCGGTCAACTTCTTCACGACGTTGGCCGTTGGTCTGATCAACAGCGCAGAATTCTACGACGTGCTGCTCAACGCCGGCATCGCCGCTGGCAGCGGCATCGTCAGCGCAGTGCTGTCCATCGGCATCCAGCCGCTGCTGGAATCGCTGTTCAATCTGGCCACCTCCACCAAGCTCGTCGAGCTGTCCAACCCGAAC